>JAPOOQ010000198.1 GCA_026713345.1 Gemmatimonadota bacterium
CACCTGTTAGCTCCGGACGGAGCATGGCTCCACCGCCTCACGATCCCGTCGGGGCGGACCCTTCTCGACGCGGGTCCGGGCTGGGTTCTGTTGCTGGAGAAAGGCGAGTTCGACGAACAGAGCGTGGCCGTCTACGAGCTGATGGAGGGTTCGTGAGCAGCGCTTGCTGTTCTGCCATCGTGGTCCGCCGGTCGAACGGTACGGGCCTCCCGCACGTCTCGGTCGCCCTAGCCTCGAAATGCACCCGGATCGACGCGGTACCGACAAACGCAGTCTCGACGAGGTGCGCAGTGACCTCGACCGGTTCCTCTCCGAAGGTCGTCACCAGTCCCCCAGGACGCAAACAGAATCTACGCAGTCAGTATCCGCTATGACTCGCCAGGGCTCGACCCCGGGAGCTGGGTGAGGCAACCCATGCTCATAGCGAGCACCCGACCGCTTACTCTCCCCCGGTTGGCGCAGGATGATGAAGCCGAGTGGCGAGCCGAGGCCTGGAGAATTCCCGCCATTTCACCCGTTTTTCCCGCCATTTCAGCCAGATCGACCCAGACACGCCCCGACAGCAAGAAGCGCAGATCGTGCAGTCCCAGTTAGACTTAGACGATTTCTTGCAGGTTCGAGTCCTGGCGGGGACGCTTGCGGTGCCAGCGCCGGTCGTCTCTTGGTTGAATCAGCCTCCTCGGCCCCAACCGCGTGGGGGAGACGCACCCTTGCTGCTGGCGTGGGCGAACGGGGGCCGGGCCGGGTTCGTGAATTCTTTCACAAGGTGGTGGGAAGTGACCCGGAGGGAGTTCCGGGCCGGCCAGCGGCAACCCGTCTTCTGGCTGCTCCCGGCGCTTCTGGGGACCTAATCGCTTGGACTAAATCGGGGGATCCTGTCCATCCGTACACCAGAGTGCCGTCGCCGAGCGTTGCAGCCGGAGTCGATTGAGGCAAGGCTTGTCCCTCCAGCTTCACTGTGTGTATGTTTTACACACGCCCAGACACATTGCAGGAGGAACGACATGGCTCGACGGGTCAACATCATGATGGACGAGGATTCCTGGCGCGTGATCCAGCGGTTGCCGCGCGGTAGCCGAAGCCGCGCCGTCAACGCCGCGATTCGGGAGTGGGCGGGTGCTTCCCGGAGGCGGGACGCCTCGGCCCGCATGGATGCGCTTCGGAAGCGGATGCCCGCCATCGGGACCGACCGGATCGTCCAGTGGATAAGGGAGGGCCGGGAGCGACGCCTGCCGTGATCGTCACACCGGACGCGTCGGTTCTTCTCAAGTGGGTTCTTCCGGGCGACGACAAGCAGGACACGGACGCGGCGCTCGCGCTGCGTGACGAGGCGGTGGCCGGGGCCCTTGATCTGGTCGTTCCCCAACTGTGGATCTACGAGGTGGGCAACACGCTGGCGAGGCGCTTTCCCGATGACGCGGAGGAGTTGCTGGCATCTCTGACCGACTTCGGCCTGACCGAAGCGAAGCTGGATTCAAGGTGGAGAACCCGCACCGTGTCCCTGTCGGTGACCTACGGAGTCGCATTCTACGATGCGGCGTACCATGCCGTGGCACTTGGCCTGGGCGGCGTTTTCGTCACGGCGGATGAGCGGTACGTCCGGCGCGCTTCGGGAGCCGGAGCCATTTCATCCTTGCGGCTCTGGCGGATGCCGTGAAGCGTGGCCTGAAGCCGAAGATCACGGACCGCCTCACGGGCTTCAGCGCACCTCGACCGGCAACCGCCTCACGGTGATGACCGGAACATCCAACTCGTCCGTTTCGATGAACGCGACCAGGCCATCCGGTCCGAAGGCGTCCGGCATCACGAGGCTCCCCCGTGGAAAGGTGCCGATGTAGCGTCCGTCCGCCGAGATCACGTCGATTGCACCCGACTCGGTCACGTCGGGCGCCGTGCTCCGCTGGACCCAGAGCGTACCATCCCACGTAGCGTGTAGTGCAGCGATCACCGGCACTTCGGGGAAGAACTGCATGTTCTCGACCGCAGCCTTCCGCGCCTCGGCCATGGCCCTTGTCAACGCCTCCATTTCTGCAGTTGGCTCCCCTCCTCCCTCGCTTGTGGTCCGCCGGTTCCATGCCTGCTCCTCAAGCCGACGGTCGCGCTCGGCCCTTTTGATCGCCTCCGTAGCCCGCAACGGCGGTATCGGCCTCCGCAGGATCCGCGTTGCCACGCCCGACCGATCGGTCAGCTTGACCGCGTAGGCCGAGGAATCCGCGAACACGATCCCGCCCGACGGCAGGACATCGAACAGAAGAGCAGGCTCGAAACCCCATTCCTCACCGACGAAATCCTCCAGGGTCACGGGGGCACCGCGGGCCTCGGCCCACGGCTGCGGCACCCAGGCTTCCACGACAGTCCGCTCGCTCACCTCGCCCGACGACAGGTCGAACCGAATGATGGCGCGCCTGCCCTGGTCCTCACGACGCCACGACACGCCCACCACGGTGCCGGCGTCGACCGGGTCCGGCCGCAGGTTGGGGCCCACCGCGCCCCTCACCATGCGTTCGAAGTCGCCTTCCGGCCCGAACAGGTGGGATCCCATGTGCAGGACATCCTCGATGAGCGTGCGCCCGTCCGCCCAAACCACCATGCGCCGCGGCCACTGGAACTCTCCCGGCCCCTCGCCCTGGCGCCCGAAGTCCTTCACATGCCGACCTGCAGGGTCCACGATGACCACGCGCGTCCCGGCATCAGGCCCCGGGGCATCCAGAATGTAGAGGTTGCCCGTGCGGTCGAATCCGATGTGTTGAACCGCGGTGAACTGCTCCCACCCGGACCGGGCCATGGCGGACCCGATGCGGTACACCGGCTCCAGATTCACGGCAAGCGGAAGATCTTCAGCCGGCAGATCGACCACCTCCTGGGCCCGGACACCCCCAGCTCCGAGCGTCGCCAGGAGCCCCACGGTGGGCCACGTTCCGTAAACGGCAACTGATCGCGATTGCCAACGCATCCTGACATCTCCTTTGCCCGGCCATGATTCCGCGGCACCGCGGCCTGGCCACGCCGACCCGGCACCGATGTGTCTTGGATGCATCGAAGCGGCAGATGGTTCGCACACCCGGTCTCGCACCCATATTGTTCTACAGGCGGACGTGGTCGTCTGCGCCCCATCCACGAGGAGGGTCGACATGCTCATTCCAGGACGCCTTCTCATCGCCGTGCTGCTGGTGACTGCGGCAAACGCAGCGATCCCGTCCGCCGCACAGGCTCAACAGCACTGGGCCCTGTCGGGCGACAGTCGCGGTCGCCATCTGGTGCGGGACGCCGAGGATCTCTGCACGACGTGCGTGCAGCTCGAGGAGTTGGCGGTCCTGGGCGATATGGCTGGGGATGGATTTATCCAGTGGTCCCGCGTCGCGACACGAGACAGCCTGGGCCGCTACTGGGTCGGGCAGGGACAATCGCTGAAGGTGTATGACGCTGCCGGACGGTTCCTTCGTGAAATGGGTCGGGCGGGAGAGGGCCCGCTGGAGTTTGGTCGCGTAGTCTTCGTGCGCGCGGACTCTGACGGTGTGCACGTCCTGGATGTGCGGAACAGCCGTGAGAGCGTTATCGATGCGAACTTCGCCCTGTCGGAAGAGCAGAGACTTCCGGGTCGTTTCCGATCCATCTACAGTGTCGCGGCCTTGAATGGGGATTATGTCGCAAATGCCTGGGTCCTGTCGCCCGAAGGGATCCGCTTGCCGTTGCACGTCATCCGCGGACAGGAGGTTGTGCGCTCCTTCGGTGTGTCCGATGCGACCGACCCATACGACGTGTGGCGCTCACTCCGGATCCTTGCGGCCAGACCGGACGGCGTCATCGCGGCCGCAGAGCGATTCGCCTACACGGTCGAAGTGTGGGACTCCGGTGGGAGTCGGTTGGTCGACCTGCATCATGAGGTGAGCCTCAACGAGGTCGAGGTCAGGCAGGTTCCGTACAATCTGACGGATCACCCGCCGCCGCATGAGGTGATCGCCGTTCGCTTCGACGGCGCCGGCAGGTTGTGGGTTCTGTTCCACATGATGCGCGATGGCTGGGAGCGACACTACGAGCCGCAAGAGTTTCCCGACGGCCAAACCGGCATCAGGCGGCGGTCGGATAGCACGTTGGACTCGATCTACGAGTCAAGGCTCGATGTCATCGATCTGCAGTCGGGCACGGTGGTTGCCAGAGCGCAGCTGCCAGGACATTTCGAGGCCTTTGTGGGCGACGGACTGCTGCTCCAGTACCGTGAGCTGCCGAACACGGAACAGCTGGCCATCTGGCGCGTCACGATCGACGGTCGGTAGACGGCTGCGTGCCCCGGGAGGGCGCAACCTTTCCGTGATCTCAACCGTACGACTAGGTTGAGTGGCCCTGCTGTCCCCCGCCCCGGAGGTGTTGCGATGTCGATCCGTTCCCACCGATCCGGCCTCAGGGCCGGGCTCTTTCTCGCTGGAATCCTCCTGGTCTTTGGCGCTTGCGAGGGCGGCGGCACGCCGTCCGACTACACCCCCGAGGAACTGGACGCCGCGAAGGCCCAGCTTCGGGACCACCGGCGGCTCCGAACGTTCGAAGCCGGCAAACTGTTCGGCGACGAGTGGGTCGCCCGCGCGCCGCACGACGCGGAACTCCGCGCGCTCTACGCCTATCAGCTCGTGGGCTGGGGCTTCTCGAGGGAGATCCACGAGCAGGCCGATGCGATCCTGGCCGACGATCCGGAGAATCCCTGGGGACTCTACACGCGGGCCTACGCCCACCTCGTCGACCGTGACCCCCAACTCGCGCACGAAACGGTTCGGGAGGCCTGGGAGGCTTCGCCGCAGCCGGAGTTCGCCTTCCTCTACCTGAGGGCGCTGTCGCAGGATGATTTCGAGGTGGCGCGCGAATTCCTGGGCTCCCTCGACGAAGAGGCCCGCGGCTGGCCGGAGGTCATGCGCATGGAGGCCGAGATCGAGTCCACGGCCCGCTATGTGCTGGAAGACCCGACATGGGCGGACTCCATGCGAGCGACGTGGGCGGAGTACAAGGAACGGCATCCGGACCACGTCCTCGGATACACGAGGCTCGCCAACGAGGCATACAACGACCGCCGCCTGGACGAATGGACCTCCCTCATGGGGACCGCTCTCGAACTTGCACCGGGGTCGGCGGAGGTGCGGGGGCAGCACTGGCGGGGTCTGTGGATGTCGGAACTGCTCCCCCGAGAGGAGCGGCGTCCGGCCATCGAGGCCAGCATGGCGGCGTACCGTGAGGCAAGCCCCGAGACCGTGGAAGGCCTGCAGAGCATCGCGTCGATGTACCGGCAGATGGAGGACGAGGAGCGCGCGGCCGAAATCGACGCCCGGATCGTGGAACGCGACCCCGCCAGCCCCCACGCATCCTCGGTCTATCTCGCCCGGATGCGAGCGACGGACGAAAAGCTCTCCGAGATCTTTGACGAGCATGGGCAAGACTCACCGGAGTACCGCGCCCAGCTCGAGGCCGTACGGGACGCCGTACACGAATACCTGGCCAAGCCGCTCTATAGCGATACCTACAAGGGCGGCGCCTACATCGACCTCTACTATGCGCTCAGGGCGATGGACCCAGTCCCGGCCGAGGAGTTGGCAGAGGCCATCCGGGGCCTGGCGGAGCACGAACGCCTGAATCCCCACATCACGTTCGGGACCGCCCCGCTGGCCATGATCGATCACACGCCCTACGCGTTGGAAGCAGCCGACATCGTACGAGCTGGCGCACCCCACATATTCGAGAACCTGGAGGGGGCACGCAGCTTCTACGATACGGAAGGAGAGTGGGACGGGGCGCTCCGGAGCACTCTCAGCGGCATCTACGACGTGATCGGCTGGGCCTACTTCAAGGCCGGCCGCACCGAAGACGGGCTTCACACGCTGGAACGGGCGCTGGCCATCTCATCCTACGACCGGAATGTGAGGTATCATCTCGGGCAGGTGTACGAGCGTTTGGCGGTCGAAGCCGAAGAGGACGGCGACACCGAAGCCGTGACGGAGTGGCTGGACCAGGCCGAGGACTCCTACATCGCCGGATTCGGGGCCAGCAGGGGCGAGAATCCCAACGAGACCGCGCTGGAAGCGCTGTACGAGCACCGCAACGGGAGCCGCGAGGGGATCGAGGAATACCTCGCGACGCTCGACGAACGGGACCGGATCCGGCGGCGCGAGCGCATCCTGGAGTCGCGAGTGGAAGCCGCTGACACGTACGAACCGTTCGAGCTCGCCCGGCTGGACGGCGAGATGATCAACTCGGCGGACCTCGAGGGCAAGATCGCGGTGCTGCACTTCTGGGGAACGTGGTGCGGCCCCTGCATCGTCGAGCTGCCCGAGTACCAGGAGTTCGACGAACGCTACCGGGAAGACCCCGACGTGCATGTCCTCTCGATCAGCAACGATGAGTCGAACGAGATCATCGAGGACTACCTCGCAAAGAACAACTTCGACTTCACGGTGCTGGTAGACGACGGCTACGCCGAGCGCGCCCGCGTACGTGCGTGGCCGACCACGTGGTTCGTCGACCGGGACGGCCACGTTCAGTTCGTGCAGATCGGCACGGCGCTGAAGCTCGACGAGGAATTCTCCTGGCGCGTGGAGGCGCTCCGCGAGGATGCGGGCAGCCATTGACCGGGCAAGCGGCCCAGGACTGGAATACGATGCCGAAGCAATCAACGATTTTGACGCTGTGCGCCATCGCTCTCATCGGATGCGGGAGCGGTGAAGAAGACGACCAGCCCGCATCGCCGGCCGGCCCCGCCACCGAGGCGGACGCAGCGGTCTCTGCCGCGATGCCTGCCGACTGGATCTCGGTGGATGACGCGGCGCGTACGGTCAGCATCACCCTCCTGGCGGGCGAGACCGACGCGAACAACCGCTGGAACTTCAACGGCTACGCGAGCGGCGAGGCCACGGTCGTCGTTCCGCTCGGATACACCGTCACGGTCAACTTCGAGAATCGCGATCCCGCGCACCGTCACAGCGTCGGCGTGCTCGCGAAGGCGGCGAGCTACCCGGCCATCTTCGACGAAGCCACGCCCGTGTTCGACGGCGCCATCACCTCCAACGCCACGTCGATGGCAGAGGCCACGGCGCCTGGCGGCGGAACCGAGAGCATCACCTTCGTCGCCTCGCAAGCCGGCGAGTACGCGCTCGTCTGCCCCGTCCCGGCCAATGCGGTCACGGGGATGTGGATCGGGTTCGAGGTCTCCGAGTCGGGCGACTCGGGACTGCGGAATTAGCCGCGCG
This sequence comes from Gemmatimonadota bacterium, assembly GCA_026713345.1. Taxonomy (GTDB): domain Bacteria; phylum Gemmatimonadota; class Gemmatimonadetes; order Longimicrobiales; family Gaopeijiaceae; genus Bin94. The sequence continues at coordinate 7,224 of JAPOOQ010000198.1, forward strand.
GCGCCCTGCGCCCCAGCGCATCCAGCAACAGCACGGCACCCACACCCGCGACGAACAGCAGCGTCACCGTCACCACGTCCGGGTCCCCAAGCGACGGCAGAGTGGCCACTTCCCTGCCCTCCTCCGTGTAGCGCGTGAAAGGCCAGAGCTTTCGCAGCGACCCCAGCATGAGCCCCACCAGGACCGCCAGCGTGGGGTCGTGCCACCTGGCGAACATTCGCTTCAGCACCCGTGCGAAGGTCAGCAGCCCGGCAGCCATCGCCGCCGCCAGCGCACCCGCCGTGAGGATTGCGCCCGCGTCCTGGTGGTAGATCGCGAGCGACAGGGTGTAGAGGACGTAGTGGTACAGACCCAGCAGCAGCAGTACGAACGACCCCGAAATCCCGGGCAGGGCCATGGCTGAAATGGCCAGTACGCCCCCCAGCAACAGGTAGGCCAGCGCCGGATCCCGTCCACCGCCGAGCGCTTCGGGTTGGGACACGTGCAGATCGGCGACCGGCCCCTCCACCTCCCGGATCGACCCGGCCGGCACGTTCCCCGCGGCGCCGGCCATGCCTGCAATGACAGCCACTTCAATGCCTGCACTCCCCGCCGGCACCGGAGTCGACCCGACGGGGGTGAAGGCCAGCGCCGGGCGCGACCCGTCGCCGGGTGCGTGAAGGATCAGGTTCTGCGGCGTAACGTACACCTCGGCCGCCGTGGGCTCCGCGAATTCCAGCAGCACGCGGCCCGTGGCGCGCTCGGAGGTCGGTTGCGGCAGGCCGACGAACCAGGCCGTGACGATCGCCGCGCCGAGCCCGGGGAGCCAGCGCGAGAGGCCCCCGCTCCGCATCGCCCGCAGGGGTACGGTGACCGACGCCAGCACCAGCCCCAGGAAGAGGGCGCGCATCTGCGCCGGATACAGGCTCAGCAGGGGGGGAAGGATGCGGGCGCCGACCGCAATCGCGGGCAGGACCCCCGCCGCGAGAAAGACAAGGAAGAGCACACGGCCCGCGTCCTCGCCCGCGCGGTCCTCGGAAAGCTGCTGCGGATCCCGCGCACCCGCGCCGAGAAGCCGCCAGAACGAACGGGAGCCGACCCGGCGCAGAAGCCGCGTCCCCAGCCCCCCCACCGCATCGATCAGCCGCGGGTAGATCCCCAGGATCAGCGCAATCGTCCCCCCCGACACGCCCGGGATGACATCGGCCGCCCCCATGCACAGCCCGCGCAGCGTGTTTCCGAGCCAGTGCCTCACGGGATCCTCACGCCCCCGCGCGCCCGTCCACGAGAGCCGTCAGAGGTGGATTTCCCATTCGCGCAGTTCGTCCAGCCGCCGGTAGCTGGTCAGGTCGAGGTGCAGGGGCGTGACCGAAACGTACCCGTCCCGGACCGCGCGGAAGTCGGAGTCGGGTCCGCCGTTCCAGTGCGTGACCCCGCCGCCGATCCAGTAGTATTCGCGCCCCGAGGGGTCGGGCGCCCGGGTGATGGATTCACTGTACCGCCGCCGCCCCAGGTTCGTCACGCGCACGCCGCGCACCTCCGAGGGCGGGAGCGGCGGGAAGTTCACGTTGAGCAGTTCATGGGCGGGAATCCCCCGCGCGAGGAACTGCTTCAGCAGGCTGCTCACCACGGGCTGCCACCCCTCCAGCTCGGCCACCTCCCTGCCGATGTAGGAGAACGCGACCGCGGGGATCCCGAGGAGGGTCGCCTCCATCGCCGCTGCCACCGTCCCCGAATAGAGGACGTCCTCGCCCATGTTGGGGCCGCTGTTGATGCCCGACACGCACAGATCGGGCCGGGTGTCCAGGAGCTCGGTCACGGCCAGGATCACGCAGTCGGTGGGCGTACCGTCGACGATGGTGGTGCCGTCGTGCGTCTTGCGCGCGCGGAGCGGGCTGTGGAGGGTGAGCGCATTGCTGGACGCGCTCTGCTCGCGGTCGGGCGCGATGATGTCCACCGAGCCGATCTCGTGCGCGGCCTCGGCCAGCACCCGGATCCCCGGCGACAGGTAGCCGTCGTCGTTGGTGCAGAGAATGCGCAGCCTAGCCCTCTTCTTCCGGCAGGGTCAGGGTGTCGCGGAGCGTATCCAGCCCCTCCCTGATCAGGGCCATCATCGCGGGTTCCGCATTCAGCTGGCGGACTTCCGTGATCTCGCCGCCCGTCCGCATCTTGTCCAGCTCCTTGCGGGCCCCCTCGATGGTGAAGCACTTCTCGTACAGCAGATGCTTGACGAGCAGGATCGTCTCGATCTCCCGCATTCGGTACACGCGCGTGCCCCCCCGGTTCTTGCTTGGCGACAGGACATTGAACTGGGTCTCCCAGTACCGCAGCACGTGCGGCTTCAGCCCCGTCAGCGTGCTGACCTCTCCGATCGAGTAGTAGGTCTTGCGGGCGATCGGGTCCACGGGTCTCAGCTCCTTGCCTCCGTTGTGGCGGGCGCGTGCGGGTGCTCGGGTTTCGGCTCCCTCGTCATCAGGCGGTGCAGCGCCTCCATGGGGTTGGCCCGCTGCGCCACTATACGATAAACCTCTTCGGACACCGGCATCTCGACTCCCAGCCTCCCGGCAAGTTCGTGCACCGCCACCACCGTCGCCACCCCCTCCGCCACCGTGCGCGTGCTTCCGGTGATCTCATCCATCGATTCGCCCCGCCCAAGGCGCTGGCCAACCGTGCGGTTGCGGCTCATGCCCCCCGTGCAGGTCAGCACCAGGTCGCCCATCCCGGCGAGCCCGGCGAAGGTAGCCGGGTGGGCCCCCATCGCCACGCCGAGGCGGCTGATCTCGGCCAGCCCGCGGGTCATCAGCGCCGCCACCGCGTTGTGGCCGAGCTCCAGACCCGCCGCCACGCCGGCCGCGACCGCGATCACGTTCTTGAGCGCGCCCCCGAGCTCCACGCCGATCACATCCGGGGTGGTGTAGACCCGGAAGCGATCCGTCTGAAAGAGCGACTGGATCCGCAGGCAGGCGTCCCTGTCCGTGCTCGCTACAGCGACCGCGGTGGGGACCCCGTCGCACACCTCCCGTGCGAAGCTGGGACCGGAGAGGACGCAGATCCGGCCCGCCTGCGCCCGGGGCAGCGCGTCGGCGAAGATCTCGTCCATGCGCCTGAGGGTCGCGATCTCGATCCCCTTCGACGCGCTCACAACAACCGCGTCGCCAGGGATGAAGGGTGCGGCGCCCGCCAGCAGCGCAGCAGAGTGCTGCACCGGACAGACCCAGACCACGACCTCCGCATCCTCAAGCGCCCCGGACAACGAGTTCGTGACCGAGAGGCGCTCCCGGTTGAGGGACACGCCTTGAAGGAAAAGCGCGTTCTCTCCGTATTCCTTAAAGGAGCGTGCCACATCGGGCTCGCGCGCCCACAGACGCACCCGGGCGCCCGAGTCCGCCAGCAGGTTGGCCAGCGTCGTCCCCCACGCCCCCGCCCCGATTACCGAGACGCTCGTAGCGGTCCTGCCGGCACGCCGACGCCCCATACCGCCGCCGTTGCCAGTCACCCGCCACCGTCTTCCCTGCGGCGGTCGATCCGCGGCTCGTCCCCCGCCAGCAGCCGCCCGATGTTCGAGCGGTGCGCCCACACGACGAAGGCCGCCATCAGCACCAGGAAGATCATCACCGCCGGTTCGGGATCCAGAAAGAACCCCGCCACGGGCACCGCCACCGCCGCCACCATCGAGGCGACCGACACCCTTCGGGACACCAGGAGCGTGACGAGCCAGGTTCCGAGCCCCACGGCGGCCGCGACGGGTGCGACCGCCACCAGGACGCCCGCACTCGTGGCCACGCCCTTGCCGCCCCGGAAACGTACCCAGAAGGAGAATACGTGCCCCACGATCGCCGCTGCCCCGTAGGCGACCGTCCAGACCGGCGCGGTCCGGTCGTCCAGCTGCGGGAACCACCAGACCGGTGCGAATCCCTTGAAGACGTCGAAGAGGCCGACCGGGATGGCCGCACCCCAGCCGAGCACGCGCTGGACGTTGGTGGCGCCCAGGTTGCAGCTGCCCAGCGTTCGCAGATCCTTGCCGTGGAGCTTGCCGGTCCAGAATGCGGTGGGTATGGCGCCCGCCGCATACGCCGCCAGGACAAGGAGGGGTGCAGAGACCATGGGGTTCAAATACGCTCACCCCTTGCTCTTGCGCAACCTGAGCCGCAGCGGCACCCCCAGGAAGTCCCGGCGGGCGCGCAGCCCGTTGACCAGGAAGCGGCGGTAGTGGACGGGGATCTCGTCCGGGAAGTTCGAGAAGAGGATGAAGGTGGGGGGTTCCGTCTCGGCCTGCGTGGCGTACTTGATGCGCACCGCCCGGCCGCGCGCGTGCGGCGGCGGCTGGCGCCGGACCAGCTCCTCCACAAGCTCGTTGACCTCGTGGGTGGGGACGCGCCGGCGCCTGCGTTCGGCGACCTCGAGCACGAGTTCCAGCGTCTTGCGCACCCGCAGTCCGGTGAGAGCCGACGCAAAGAGGAAGGGCGTGTGGCGGAGAAAAGGTGCGCGGCGGCCCGCATCCCGCTGGAAGTCGGGCGCGGTCCAGGTGTCCTTTTCGACCAGATCCCACTTGTTGCACACGGCGATCACCCCGCACCCGGCCTCCCAGGCCGTCTCCGCCACCTTGATGTCCTGCACGTGCAGTCCCTCGGCCGCGTCGATGATCACGAGGCAGACGTCGGCGTCGCGCACGACCCGCGCGGTGCGCAGCGTGCTGTAGTACTCGACCGAGTCGCTGATGCGCGCGTGGCGCCGCAACCCGGCCGTGTCCACGAAGGTGATCTCCGTGCCGTGGTACGTCATCGTGAGGTCGACCGGGTCGCGGGTCGTCCCGGGAACGTCCGACACCATCATCCGCTCCTCGCCGAAGAGCCGGTTGACGAGCGACGACTTCCCCGCGTTCGGCTTTCCGATCACCGCGACCCGCACCTCCCCCGGGATGGGCTCCCCGGTCTCCTCGGGCAGCAGCGGCAGCATCGCATCGAAGAGGTCCCCGAACCCCCGGCCCGACATCGAGCTGACCGGATGGGGCTCCCCCATGCCCAGCTCCCAGAAGTCGAGATGGGACCGCTCGAGCGGCAGGTTGTCGACCTTGTTTACGGTGAGCAGCACCGGCTTCGACACCTTGCGCAAGACCTCCGCGAGCTTCTGGTCGAGCGGGTGGACGCCTTCCTTCGAGTCGACCATGAACAGGACGACATCCGCCTCCTCCACCGCGGTCATGGCCTGCTCCCGGATCAGGCGGTCGATGGTGCGGTGCGACCCCTCCACCACCCCCCCCGTGTCGACCACGAAGAAGTTGCGTCCGGTCCAGTCGGCCTGCGCGAAGTTGCGGTCCCGGGTCACCCCCGGCGCATCGTCCACGATCGCCACGCGCCGCCCGATCGCCCGGTTGAAGAAGGTCGACTTGCCCACGTTCGGCCGCCCGACCACGGCGACGACGGGAAGGCTCACGGGGCCGTCCCCATCAGCGTATCCACCAGACCGTGACCCGCCCGGACCCGCGCGGGCGCGAGCCGGTCCGCCACCTCGGCGAGCCCCACCCCATCAATGAAGACGCCATCGTCGTTCAGCGCGGTCCCCGGCAGCAGCACGAGGACCCCGGGCTGGCCGCCCCGGACACCCTCGACGAGATCCGCGCCACCCAGGAGCCCCGCGATCGTCACCGACGGCCCGAAGTACCGGTTCTCGACCGCCATGATCTCGACGGAACACCCCATCGCCCGCGAGATGACGGGCGCCAGTTCCGCGAGCCAGGGCCGCATCGAGGTGCCCGTCACGAGCCGCACCCGTTCCACCCCCTCGACCGGCGCGAGGCGACCCTTCCCGCGCTCGAACCCGTCGAGAAGACTCCTCAACGCTCCGACTCCGTTCTCCAGGAGCGGCCAGTCGTCGTAATACGCCGCCCCGGGCATCTCCCGCCCGGCGATCAGGAAGAGTTCGTCGGCGGCGTAGCACCAGCGCTTCCCCCGCTCGGCCAGGGCCCGCCCCCGGATCGATTCGGTCTGCTTCACCGCCGTCTCCGCTTCGTCCGCGCGCAGCAGGCGCACGGGCCGGTTCAGGTTGTAGCGGGTCAGTCCCACCGGAACCACGGAAAGCGAGAGGACCCCCTCGCCGAGCGCGTACAGCTCCCGGATCGTGCGGTCGAGTTCGTCCCCATCGTTCCACTCCGGACAGAGAACCGCCTGGGCGTGCACCTCCAGCCCGCCGTCCAGCAGGAAGCGCAACTGGTCCAGGATCAGACCCGCGCGATCGTTCTTGAGGAGGCGGACGCGCAACTCCGGGTTCGTGGCGTGAACGCTGACGTACAGGGGCGACAGACGCTGGTCGACGAGCCGCTGGAGCCCGCGCGGTCCCAGGTTCGTGAGCGTCACGTAGCTGCCGTAGGTGAACGACAGGCGGAAGTCGTCGTCGCGCAGCCAGAGTGGATCGCGGGCGCCGGGTGGATTCCCGTCGATGAAGCAGAAGACGCATTCGTTCGCGCACTCACGGATCTTGTCATCCGCGGGAACGATGCCGAGGCTCTCGGAAGCGTCCCGCGAGATCTCACAGACGAACGCCGCTCCCTCGGGATCCACGACCTCGAGCTCGAGGTCCTCCTCGGCGGTCAGGAACGCGAAGTCGATGCCATCCCGGACACGGGCGCCGTTGACCGTCAGGATCCGGCTGCCGATGCGGAGTTCCAGCGACTCCGCGATCGAGCCCTCACCTACCTCTGCGATTCGCACCACGTTACGGCGCCTCCCCGAACGCCAGCCTCCACCCACGAAGCCCCCGCTCCACCGACTGGCGGACGCCCGGCAAAAAGCGGGAGACGGGACTCGAACCCGCGACCCTCAGCTTGGGAAGCTGATGCTCTACCAACTGAGCTACTCCCGCGACCGTGCCCCCTCCCCGGTCCCTACCGGGGACTGAGCACTTCGACGTAGAACCCGCTGACGGTTTCCGAGTTGCTGAGATCGGCGTCGGCGGTCACCGTGACACCCTGCCCCGGAGCCTCCACGCGAATATCAACCGACCCGAGATCCCTGCCATCGTCTCCGCTGAAATGCACCCGTATCTCGACCGGGGTTCCCGGATCCAGCGAGTTGTTGGTGAGCAGCAGCGACGCGACACCTCCACCTCCCGTTCGTGGCGCCAGCGCAGGCGAAGGGTACTCGATCTTGAAGCCCAGGCTGTCGGCTTGCGTGTACACCTCGATCGCCTCCTCCTGCTCCCCGACCCCGTTCAGGGCGAGTGCCCGCAGCAGATACGTCTGCGGGTTGTACGCATCAAGCTCCAGCAGCTGATCGGCGATGGGGACCAGCGCCTCCCAGTCTTCGGCTTCGGCGAGCGATTGTCCCATGTTGTAGACGGCGTCGCGGTTCCGGGGAGAGATGTCCGCGGCGAACCGGAAAGCCCTGGCCGCTTCTCCATAAATCGGCTTGGGGTCCACCACAGCGGTGTCGACGGTCTGGGCCGACCTGTACAGCCCCACCCCGATGTCCATGTATTGCCTGACGCCGAGCCCGGTTGCATCCAGCAGGCTGTTGTAGATGGCCTGGGCCGAGTCCGCCTGGCCTCCGCTCGCGAGCGCTCCGGCAAGACCCGACAGGGCCTGCACATCCCCTGGAGCCGACTCCAGATACTCGACGTAGGTCTGGGCGGCCTCCTCGTACCGCTCGGCCCGGGTGAGGATGTTGGCCCGGTTGAAGGTGGCGTCCTGCTCGCGCTGCCGCCAGCTGGCTGCGGTGACGCTGTCGACCTCCTCGATTCGGCTGCGGACGACATCCAGCAGGGCCCCGTAGGTATCGATGGCCTCGTCGAAGCGCCCCTCGTTCCCATAGATGACGCCCAGATTGTGCAGGGCTTCGGGCCGCATGCGGGTGAAGACAACCTCGGAAGTCTCCAACATCCAGATCCCCACATCCGTGTCGGTATCCATCACCTCCAGCGACGCGTTGAAGAGGTTGATCCACGCATTCTCCCGATGGACTACGGTCTCTTCCAGGTACGGCGGATACAGTTCCTCGGCCCTCGTAAACAGGGAGTCGGCGGCCAACGAGGCAGCGATCATCGAGTCGGGGCTCAAGTGCGGGCCAAGCCCGATTTGCGCTCGGCCCGCCAGCAGGTAGGCTAGCGGATTGGTGGGATTCTGGAGGATGCCGTTCATCGCGGCGGCCAACCCCTGCTGGAATGCTTCCGCAGGGTTGTCGGCTTCCGGCGCCCGCAGGAGGAAGAACTCGGCGCTGTTGGTATGGGTGTCCTGACGCGGGCGAGCGGTTTCCGCGTCGGTCGCGCCTCCACCCTCACCACCCCCACCCCCACCACCCCCTCCGGCGCCGGAGGCACAACCCGTCAGCAGGACGGCAAGGGCTGCCAACAACGCGATTTCGAACCGAGACTTGATGATCACGACATTCCTCCTGAATCGATGACTGCGGGCCACGCTACAGGGCGCAGCAGAACATTCCCGCCCAACAAAAGTATACTGGCCAGCGGGTGACGGGTCAAAGCACCACTATTCCGCCACCCCGATGCACGGAAGTTCGCCGGTCCCGGGACAGCGCCTAGCGCGGCCGGCGCCCCAGCCAGGTCAGTATCTTCGCACCCATCGCCTCGCTGAATCCGGGAATCCGTCCGATCTCGGCAGCCGAAGCCTCGCTGACCCCCCGGAGCGAGCCGAAGCGGGACAGGAGCGCCTGCTCCCGCCGGGGTCCCAGCCCCGGAATGTCCCGCAGTTCGGAGCGCACGGTGCGCCGCGTACGCAGTTTGCGGTTGTAGCTGACCGCCACCCGGTGGGCTTCGTCGCGGATCCGCTGCAGCAGGTGCAGCGAGCGGGCGACCCTCGGAATGCGGACTTCCTCCCGTCTTCCCGGAAGGAAGACCGTCTCCTCCCGCTTGGCCAGCGCCGCGAGCGCGATGTCGCCCAGTTCGAGTTCCTCCAGCGCGCCGGCAGCCGCGCCCAGCTGTCCCTTGCCGCCGTCGATCACCACCAGGTCGGGCAGCGGGCCCTCCCCCGCTGCCTCGCGGGCGAAGTATCGGGACACGGCCTCGGCCATCGATCGGTAGTCGTCGTTGCCCCACTCGCCCCGAATCCTCATGTGGCGGTCCCCCGCGCGCCTCGGCTCCGCGTTCAGGAACACAGCCACGCCCGCGACCGTCTCCGTCCCCTGCGTGTGCGAAATGTCGAAGCAGGCGATCAGCCGTGGCACGACCTTGAGTCCCAGGAAGTCCTGCAGCTCGAAGAGGATGTCGTCGGTCCGCGGCTGCGGCGATTCGCCCTTGCGCACCTGGTCGGCGAGGGCGTGCCGGGCGTTCACCACGGCAAGTTCGACCAGCCGCACCTTCGCACCCCGCTTCGGGACGTGCAGGGACACGGCGTGGGGGGCCCGGCCGGCCAGCACCTCGGCCAGGAGGGGAAGGTCCGGAAAGCGAGACGGGAGCAGGATTTCGCGCGGGAGTTGTTCGAGCCCGGCCGTGCCGCTCGACAGGTAGGCGTGCGTGACCGAGCGCGACAGCAGTTCCTCATCCGAAGCCTCCTCCACGCCGGTCATGGTGTGCGTGTCGCGGCCGATCAGGACGCCGCCCCGGATCCGCAGCGCCACCGCGACCGCCAGCGGGCCGTCACGAGCCACGCCGATGGCGTCCCGGTCCCCTCCACCGACGGTCTGAACGCGCTGCTGCCGGGCGATCGCCGTCAGGCCGGCGAGGATGTCACGCGATTGAGCGGCACGCTCGAAGTCCATGTCAGAAGAAGCCTTATGCATGTCTTCTTCAACTTCTGCCTGAAGTGAAGCGACATCACCCGAAAGGATGCGCATGACCCTGTCCACCATTCCCCGGTAGTCCTCCCGGGACTGAAGCCCCACGCACGGGGCCGCGCACCTGCCGATGTGATGATCGAGACACGGGCGCACGGGAGCCTCGCGGGGCAGGTTGTAGCGGCACGAACGGATTCCGTGGAGCCGCTTGACGACCTCCAGCGCCCGGCGCACGCGTCCCACCGAAACGAAGGGCCCGAAGTACCGCGAACCGTCCCTGCGCACCCGCCGGGTCACGAAGACCCTCGGGAAGGGCTCGTTCACGGTCACCTTGATGTACGGGTACTTCTTGTCGTCGCGCAGCTGGATGTTGAAGCGCGGCTGGTGCTCCTTGATGAGGTTGGCCTCCAGGATGAGCGCTTCCGCCTCCGAACCCACCACCAGCGTCTCCACGAGCCGGGTCTGCCGCGCCAGCTCGCGCGTCCGGATCGTCGTGCCGGTTCCCTGCGCGAGGTACGACCGCACGCGGTGGCGCAACGACTTGGCCTTCCCCACGTAGAGGACCTCGCCTCCGGTGCCGTGAAACAGATAGACCCCGGGCTCGGCAGGCAGTCCGGCCGTGTGCTCCAGATCGAAGGGGATTCCGCGCTTCACCCCGTCAGCCCCCTGCCCCGCCCTCGTCGTCGTCACCGCGGCCACGCAACCGCCGGAGCAGCTTCGCCGCACCCGCCGGGGACGCGCCCAGCCGATGGGCCACGAGCAGGTACATGATCCCGAACGGGAGCAGCGTCGCACTCCCGGCGAGGGCGGGGTGAAGCGGCGGCAGCAGCATCGCTGTCGCCAGTCCCGCGCCCGTGGCGACCGCAGCCGCCAGAACGCAGACCAGCACCCTGCGCCCCCCGAAGGAGAGCCCCCGCAGCCGCCGCACCAGGCTCCTTCGCAGCAGCAGCAACTCCAGCCACGCCCCTACCGACGCGCCGGCGGCGAGTCCGGCCGCACCCATCCCGAGACCACCGACCGAAAATCGGTCCAGAGGAAACATGACCGAGGCGCCGACGGCCACCGAGACCGCGATGCGCACGTACGCGATCCGCGCCGGCGTGCGGGTGTCGCCGAGGGCGTAGAATGTGGAGGACAGGACCCGGGAGGTACCCGTGGCCGGCAGTCCCACCGCGTACGCGGCGAGGATGAGGCCGACTGCCTGGGCGTCGCCACCGGTGAATTCGCCAGTCTGATACAGGATTCCCATGACCTCCGGACCGAAAACCATGTAGCCCGCGGTCGAGGGCACGAGCCAGAAGAGTACGGTGCCAACCGCCTGCTCCGCGCGCGCCCGCACCCTGTCCCGTCCCGCAGTGGAATCCCGTGAGAGTTCGGGCAGCGCCGCTGCCGCGACGGACATGCCGAACAGCGAGATCGGGAGCAGGTAGATGGGCTGCGCGTACCCCATCGCCGCCACCGCCCCCGCCGCGAGCAGCGAACCCAGCGCGACATCGAGCAGACCGCTCAAGGTGGCCGCGCCCCGAGCGACCACAACCGGAACGAAGTTGCGCACGATCACACTCACCGAAGCCAGCCGCCGTCCCAGCGAGAGGACCACGCCCCTGAGGTGCGGCATCAGAAAAGGGAGATGGAAGAGCAGCTGCAGCACCCCTCCGGCCAGCGCGCCCCAGGCCAGCGCGACCAGCAGGTCCAGTTCCATCAGCCCCCACGCCCCCGCCACGAGGAGCGTGACGATCATGGAGAGGTTCCAGAGGGCGGGCGCCACATAGGCAACGAAGAAGCTGCGGTGACTGTTGAGGATCCCGAGCGCCCACGCCGAGATCACCAGCACGCCGGTCATGGGAAAGAGCAGGCGGAGCAGCGGTATCAGAGCGGCCCGGCCCTCGGCGGAGAAGCCCACCGCGATGGAGTTGGCGAGGACCGGAGCCGCCCACACCCCGACAGCGGCAAGCAGCCCGGCGGTCAGCGCGAGGAGGCCCAGTACCGCTCCGGCCACCCTCCCCGCCTCCTCTTCCCGTCCTTCCTCCAGCAGCCGGACGTACACGGGAATGAAAGAGGCGCTCAGGCTCCCTTCACCCAGAAGATTCTGGACGACGTTGGGGATCCTGAGCGCCGCATTCCACACATCCGCCAGGTCGCCGGTGCCGAAGTAGTGGGCAAAGACACGATTGCGTACCAGTCCGAGCAGCCGGCTGACAGCGATCCCGGCGGCAACCCTGGAAGCCGCCATGTCAGGCGGCCGCTGGCATGTTGGGATCCGGACCAGGATGGGGACCGGCCGGCGGAAGTCCGATCGACGGGCGAGTCACCCTGGGGCTAGCCGGCGGAGGACCTGCGCCCCGTCGACTTGCCGGCCGAACCCGGGCTCTCCGGGGCCCGACCCGCACCACCCTGATCGCGGGTGGTCCGGTCGCCGGGGGCAAGCCTGCCGGCCTCGGGCCGATCGGCGAGCAGGTTGTGCAGGAACCGGCTCTCCTCTTCGAGACGTTCCACACCCTTCCCCAGGCGCTCGAGCTCACTCTCGAGGTAGACCAGCCGATCGTGCGTGTGCTCACTCCCCTCCGCGGGGCTGCCCCGTTCCAGTCGCCTGGCGATCGCCTTGCCCAGATCGGAGTCAAGCACGATCGCCAGGATCGGGATCATGAGCACGATCATGGCGATGACGATTACTGCAGAAGGCATGCGGGAAAGCTATGCTGTTGCGGAGTCCAGTTCCACCCGCGCTTCTCCCAGGGCGCCCTCCATGAAATCCGGTCCGTAGCGCATCAGGTATTGCAGCGGGGTCAGCACGCGGTCCTGTGGCTTGCCGCCGGGCCAGAGATTCACGCTCGCTTTCATGATCTGGCCCCCGGCCGTCTCGCTGCGTCGCCTGATCGCCCGCACGATCTTCTTCTCCAGCGTTTCGAGCGCGGAGAGGCCCGTGTTGCGCGCCTTCTTCACCGCTCCCGCCAGGCCGGGATCGATCCCGGTCGAGATCTGCTCCAGCTCCTCCGCAACCGACTGCACGGCATCGCGCCATCGCCCGATCGCCCCGCTCGCGTCCTCGGGGACCTGCTCCCGGGCGAACCGGCTCAACAGGGCATCGCTGTGGCGCAGATCGCCGACCTCCAGTCCGAACTTGTCCAGAACTCTCGCAACCTTCGTCTCGACCGCCAGGAGCGACGCCCGCGGAACCGCCACCGGCATGCCCGTCCCGTGACGCCGGAAGAGCCCGGCGAGCTGTCCGAAGTAGGCGAGTTCGCCCGGTCCGCCGACGTAGGCCAGCGTCGGGAAGACGAAGCTCTCGACCACCGGCCGCAGGAGGACATTGGGAGACACCAGGCCCGGCGCGTCCTCGATCAGGGATATCAGCCGGCGCTTCGAGATCGTTCGCCCGGAGCGACGGTGGGTGAAACCGCCGCCCGACCGCTGCAGCCGGTCGCGTCCTTCATCGAGATCGGTCATCAGGTTCACCGCACCCGGGATCACCGGCACCTGGAGCGCGTACCCCACCTCGGTGAGCGCGTCGCAGGTCTCGGCAACGGCCCCCTCCGAGGCGGCCGGGTCTTCGGCCTCCGCTTGCAGAATGGGCCGCGAAGCCTCCTTGAGCGCCGGGTGGGCGGCGTCGACCAGCCCCACGGGCGTGTCCTTCAGCAGCTCCGCCATGAGATCGGAGAATGCGGAAGCCATCGTCGCCCAGGGATTGAAGGTTTCGCGCACCAGATCCGTATACAGGGTGTGGTAGTCGTTGTGCGGAAAGCTCTGCTCCATACGGTTGACCACATCCACGACGCCCTCCCCCAGGCGGATCCGTCCCAGGGGTCGCGGGACCGCGCCCGGGTTGGCCCCCAGTGTAAGACGGTGGAGCCGGTTCGACTCGTCGATCACGTGCGCATGGTTGGCTTCTTCCCAGTCGTGGTCCTCCGAGGCGATCCAGAAGAGCGGCATGACCGGCCGCCCGAGAGTTGCGGCGAGATCCTCTGCCAGCCTCACGGCGGTCAGCGCCTTGTAGAGGCTGTATAGCGGCCCCCCGAGGAGTCCCGGCTGCTGCCCGGTGGTGACGAAATACCCGTTCCGGTCGAGGACCTCCCGGAGCGCTTGCGCGGCCCGGGGACCCGCCGGCCGGACGATCGACGCGGCCGCCTTGCGCACTCCCGGACCCGCGGTTCGATCCAGTTCGTCCGCCTTGCGCCGGTACGTCCCCGTGGCGAACGGAGATCCGCGATAGAACGGGGCAGCCCGCGGCGCGCCGGCCAGGTAGTCCCGGACGAGCCGGGATCCGCCCGGTGGCGTGGACAGCAGCCGCATCAGGAGCGTGCCTCCGCCAGGACGATGCAGCGCGGCGAGGAGTGGGAGAACGGCGCCCCTTCGTATCCGCCGAACCGTGGCCCCGCCGCGAGTCCCGCGCGCGCCAGGATGGACACCAGTTCCCCGGGACGGTACAGGCGAACCCGCTCTACGAACTCGCGCTCCGCCCGGCCTTCGCGCGCTCCGACCCTGATCCTCTTCTCCACGATCCGCCCTCCCGCCACCAGCCGCCGCTCCTGCACGACCTCGACACCCGAGACGGTGCGGCGGTCCTCCCTCCTCAGGTTGGCGACCACCTGGTGCGCATTCATGAAGTCGAGCAGGAACGTGCCGCCCGGTACCAGGACACGCCGCACTTCGCGGAGCACCTGCAGGTCCTCGCGCTCCCGGTCGAAGTAGCCGAAGGAGGTGAAGTACGAAGTCACCACATCGAAGGAGCCGTCGATGAAGGGAAGCAGCCGCATGTCGGCGCGCACCAGGCCACCCGTCACGGAGGACTTCGCCGCGGCCTCCAGCATGGGCAGCGACAGGTCCAGCCCGGTGGCGCGATAGCCGATGCCCTCGAGCTCGACGAGATGCCGGCCCGCGCCGCAGCCGAGATCCAGCACCCGCGTGCCGGGGCCTCGGCCGGTCGTCTGCCGCAGCAGTTCGACGGCATGGCGGGCTTCGGCCCGGTCCCGGTGCGGGTAGAGCGCCAGATACTCGCCGCCGAACCAGTCCCGGTACCACGGGGTGGTGGGGCCCTTCGTCATTCGGCTCCCTTGTGATAGGGTTCGTTTCTCAGGATCGTGCCCGCCCGGTACAGCTGCTCGGCCAACACCAGCCGGGCAAGGTCGTGAGGAAGCGTGAACGGGGAAAGGGACATCGTAAGGTCGCACTCTTCCCGCAGCCCCGCTTCGAGCCCGAACGCCCCGCCGATCAGGAAATGCACACCCTGTGCGGGCCCCCAGGTCTGTCGATCCAGCCACTTTGCCAGGGCGACCGACGAGAGTGTACGCCCCCCGCGCGTCAGGGCCACCGTGGCGTGGTCCGGCTTCAGGCGGGCGCGCAGGAGCCCGGCCTCGCGGACCCGCACCTCCCGGGCCCGGCTGCCGCGCCCCTGTGGAACCTCGGTCACCTCGAGGCGCCAGTATCGCTTCGCCCGCTCCTCGTAGTCCCGGATCGGGGGGGCCAGCGCCCCGGGCTTGCCGACGGCCACTACCGAGATGCGCATCCGCCCACCTCGGCCAGGGCACTTCGCAGCGGCTCCTGCGGATCGCCGGCAACGCGGAAGCCGACAACCCGGCAGTGGGGCCGCATTTCGGGGAAGGAAGCCAGCTTGACCGCGTCCTTCGCGGTGCACACGACGGTCCGGTCGCCGCGCCGGCCCAGAAGGACGGCCACGTCCCGCGCGGTGTACGGGTGATGATCGGCAAAGGCCGCGACCTTCGTCCGAGCGCCCGGCAGCAGCGCCTGCAGGCCGGCGCGGAAGCTCTGCGGCCGCGCGATCGAGGAGACAGCCAGGACATCGCCGGCCGGCGCCTCGGCAGCGGCCCCCTCCAGGTCGCGCCACCCCCCCATGCGGAGCTCGACCACCTGGCCCGACACCCCGGGTGCGGCGCGCTCCAGGCGCTCCCGCCACGACGCCACCACCGCCCGGGACGCGGTTCTCCGGGTCACCAGCACATGCGTAGCCCGCCGGGCGGAGGCGAGCGGCTCCCGGTACGGGCCTCTGGGGAGCATCCGCACCGGCCACGGATCTTCCGCCGCCACCAGGAGGAGATCCAGTGCCCTGTGCAGCCTGCGGTGCTGGAATCCGTCGTCGAGGAGCGCGAGCCGGTACCCCCGCGCGGCGGCGGCCGCAACCAGCGCGGTGCGGTCGCGCCCCACGAAGACGGCGCCATCGCCGAACCAGCGCCGGTACAGAGCCACCTCGTCGGCGCCGTAGCCGCGCACGACGATGGCCGCGCGCACCCCCTCCCCCCGGAACCACTCCCCCAGCCAGCGCACCACGGGCGTCTTCCCCGTCCCCCCGACCGTCAGGTTGCCGACCGACACCACCGGGATGGGGGTCGGCGGGGACGGACTGCGATCGTATCGCGCGTTTCTCGCGGCGACGGCGAGGCGGAAGGGAAGCTCGACCGGAGCCAGCAGGGCCCGTGCCGTCCTCCCGGCTGCACCTGGGTCCGCCGATCTCCACACGTTCCGCAACCCGCGCCGCAGCTTCGCCGACGTCATGCCGACGCCGCGCGACCCACGGCGGCAGCCCCACCTCCGTCGCCGGTGACCGGGCCGGAACCGCTGCGAAAGGACTTGAGAAGCTCCTGGGCAATGTCCACCACCCTTGCCGCCGCTCCCGGCGTGCCGAGCGCCGACCGCACCTCGGCAAGGCCCCGAAGGACCGCTCGTCGTTCGGGAGACGACTCGTCCAGGAGCGGCTCAATCGCGTCCGCCACAGCGCCCGGGACCACCTCACGCTGAATGAACTCGGGCACCACACGGCTCCCCGCGACCAGGTTCGCCAGCGCGATGTGGGGAACGCGCACCAAGCGCCTCGCCAACACGTGCGTGAGAGGGTGGGTGACGTAGGCAACCGCGAAGGGCATGCCCGCCAGCGCCGCCTCGAGAGTGCTGGTTCCAGACTTGACCAGAGCCGCCGTTGCGAGGGCCCTCAGGCCGTCCGCATCCGCAGTCGCCGGAAAGGGGAACGGACGGTACGCCGAATCGGGGAGGAACGGCACCCTGCTGACGACGACCTGCAGTTCGGGGATGCGCCGCCGGAGTTCCAGGGCCGCTCCGGTGAAGGGCGCCGCGTGCCGCTCCAGCTCCTGCAGGCGGGATCCGGGAAAGAGTGCCAACACCGGGCGCGACCGGTCGATGCCCAGCACGTCACCAAGCGCGACCGGATCCGCGCCGGATGCTTCGTCGAGAAGCGGATGGCCAACGAACTCCGCACGTCCCCCGTGCGCGTGGTAGAGGGGCGCCTCGAAGGGTAGAATCAGGGCAATCCTGTCCGCAATCCGGGCCAGCCGGCGCGCCCGTCCAGCCTTCCACGCCCACACCTGCGGGCCAATGTAGTAGAGGACCGGAATTCGCGACCGGGCCGCATGCGCGGCGATCCGCATGTTGAAGCCGGGATAGTCGATCGGCATAAGCAGGTCGATCCCGCCGCCATCCAGGATCGCCTTCACCCGCCGCTCGAGCCGCTGGAAGAACGGAAGCCGCTTCACCACCTCTGCAAAGCCCATCACGGAGAGCTCGTCCAGCCCCGCCAGAATGTCGACCCCCTCCGCCGCCATCCCCTCCCCTCCCAGCCCCACAATCTCGGCGCCCGGCCACCGGCGCCCGATTTCGCGCGCCACACGGGCCCCGTGCGCGTCCCCCGAGGCCTCTCCGGCCAGCATCATGACCCTGATGCGCCGCGGCATGCGCGGTGCGGACCGCGAATCCGGGCCCGGGGTCGAATCCGGCGCGGGTGACGAGTCGGGCGCGGTCACGCCCGGTGCGGCTTCCGCAGCCACCGAGGTCAGAAGGTCCGCCCGAGATACCAGATGATGGCGATGACGACCGCGAGCAGCACCAGGAGCGTCCCCGGGGACCGCCCCTTCCTTGTGTCGATCCACTCGCGCTTACGCTGACGCCGCACGCGTATAAGCGACATGGTCCTCAATCTGTTGTTCGATGGCCAGTGCGAGCTCCAGGGCCCTGCGTCCATCTTCGCCAGTAACCGGAGGCGGCGCCAGACCGGCAATGGCATCGCGGAACGCAGCCAGCTCCGCGGCGAGCGGCTCGGTACGGTCACCCCGGATCCGAATCCGCTCCACGACCGAAGCGAGCCCCGCCAGCGCCGGCACGCCCTCGGGGAGCGACACCCCGTCGAGCGCCGATACGCCCTCTTTCAGACGGTAGAACTCGCCTTTCCCGGCCGCCAGATCGAGCGAGAGGTAGCCGGAGCGCTGCCACACGCGCAGCTTCCTCACCCTTGAGAGCGAGACCCGGCTGGCGGTCAGGTTGGCCACCGCGCCCCCCTCGAAGCTCACCCGCGCGTTGGCGATGTCCACGTGGCGCGACAGGACGGGAACGCCCGCCGCGGCCAGTTCCGTCACCGGTCGTCCCACCAGGCTGCACAGCAGATCCACGTCGTGGATCATCAGGTCGAGGACGACGGCAACGTCCAGCGACCGGGGCGTGAAGGGCGCAAGCCGGTGCGACTCCACGAAGAGGGGGCGGTCCAGGTACGGCCGCGCCGCCACGAGCGCGGGGTTGAACCGCTCCACATGCCCCACCTGCACGATGACGCCGCGGGCGCGCGCCGCCTCCAGGATCCGGTCGGCGCTCTCGATGTCGGGCGCGAGCGGCTTCTCGACGAAGACGTGGGCCCCGGCGCGGATCGCCGTCAGCGCGACCTCTTCGTGTGCCGTCGTGGGGACCGCCACCACCACCCCGTCGCTCGCGGCCACGAGATCGTCGAGCGACGGCATGACCGGAGCGCCGACCTTCCTTCCCACGGCTTCGGCCCGGCCGCGGTCCACATCGTGGATTCCGGAACAGGCCGCACCCGCGAGTCCCCGTGCCACGCGCGCATGATGGCGCCCGAGCGCTCCGACGCCCACCACGCCGATCCTCGGCTCCGGGACGCCGCGCAGCGGCTCAGAAGGTGATGCCGCGCTCGCTGTTCCTGATGAAGTCAAGGAAATAGCCCACTTCGGGTTGGGACAGCTCCGGATCGGCTTCCACGCGCTCGATCGCCTGGGAAATGTTCAGCCCCGACTGGAAGAGGATCCGGTACGCCCGCTTCAGGGCGCGGCGCACCTCCGCCGAGATGCCCCTTCGTTCCATCCCCACCGTGTTGATTCCGTACAGCTTGGGCGTGGGGTTGCCGGACGCCCGGCAGAACGGCGCCACATCCTGCGTGATCCTCGAGGCGCCGCCGACGAACGCGTGCGACCCGATCCGGACAAACTGGTGTATCCCCACCATCCCGCTGATGATCGCCCAGTCCTCGATCGTGACGTGGCCGGCCATGTTGGTGGCGTTCGAAACGACCACATGGTTGCCCAGCTCGCAGTCGTGCGCGACGTGGGTGTAGGCCATCAGCAGGCAGTCCGACCCGACCACCGTCCGCCCGGACGCGGCCGTCCCGCGGTTGATGGTGGCGAATTCCCGAATGATCGTGCGGTCCCCGATTTGAAGAAACGTCTGCTCCCCTTCGTATTTGAGATCCTGGGGGTCCGTTCCCAGAACGGCTCCGTTGGCAAGTCGGCAGTCGCTTCCGACCGTCGTGTCCCTCTCGATCAACACCCTGGGGCCGACGCGCGTGCCGGCCCCGATCCTCACCCCGGGGCCCACGATCGCATAGGGTTCGATCTCCACGCCGTGGTCCAGCACGGCCGACGGATGCACGATGGCCGTCTCGTGAATCACGACCGGCAACGCCACCACGGCTGCTCGCTTCATTTGTCGACGATCCTTGCGGTCATTTCGGCCTCGGCGACCACGTTGCCGTCCACCCTGCCCCTGCCCTTCATCTTGCAGGCCATGCGACGGATGTTGACCACCTCCACCTCGAAGACGACCTGGTCCCCGGGAGTGACCGGCCGCCTCCACTTCACGTTGTTCAGCGACATGAAGTACACCACCTTCCCCTCCGGGTCGTCCACCGAGTCCATCAGCAGCAAGCCCCCGACCTGGGCCATCGCCTCGATCACCAGGACGCCCGGCATGACGGGATGATCGGGGAAGTGGCCCCGGAAGAAGGGCTCGTTGATCGTCACGTTCTTGAGGCCCACGATGCGCTTGAGCGGCTCGAACTCCAGGACCCGGTCAACCAGCAGCATCGGGTAGCGGTGGGGCAGGCAGTCCATGATCCGCGTAACGTCGATCCGTTCGCCGCGCTGCTCCCGCTCATGCCGCTCCCGTATTTCACGCGCGAGCGCCACGTTGCCCCTGTGGCTCGGACACTCCGCCACCACGTGGCCCCGCAACCGTCCCCCCAGGAGCGCGAGGTCGCCGACCATGTCTCCCACCTTGTGCCGGAGGAACTCGTCGGGGTAGCGCAGCTGTTCGTTCATCACCCTCTCCTCGTCCAGCACGACCGTGTTCTCGAGGGAAGCGCCGATGGCGAATCCGCGCTCGTGCAGCACCGGGGCGTCCTCCCTGAAGCCGAAGGTGCGCGCGCTGGCGATCTCCTCAAGGAAGCCACCGCCGTCGAGCCTGAAGTCCCCGTACTGCCGGCCGATCGCCCCGTGATCGAAATCGATGGTGGCCGAGATGCGCAGACCCTCGTGCGGAAGCACCGTGTACGAGGCCTGACAACCGTCCCGCGACGTGATCGCGTCCCGCACCTCGATCATGGTTGCGGGAGCCGACTGGCGAGCGCGCCCAACCGCACGCAGCGCCTCCAGCCACGGAGCGAAGCTGCCGTCCAGGATCGGAACCTCGGGCCCGCTCACCTCCAGCACGGCGTTGTCCACCTCGAGCGCCGCCAGCGCGGCAAGCACATGCTCGACGGTCGCGATGCGGGCGTCATCCACACCGAGGTTCGTACTGAGCTCGGTGCCCGCCACGTAGTCCAGTTGCGCAGGAACAGTCGGGGCATCGGGCAGGTCCGTTCGCTTGAAGGTGATTCCCGACCCTTCGGGCGCCGGCCTGGCTCTGAGACTGACGGCCTCCCCGTTGTGGATGCCGATCCCCGCCAATTCGAACTCGCCGGCGATGGTGTGCTGGTAGTCGTTTGCCATTCCAGGGGGACGGTGAACGGAGGTGTGGTCAGTGTAATGTAACGCAACGGTGCCGCACCGTTGCGTTTCGCAAGCGGAATCGCGTCAATCGTCGGGTTCGGCCGCGTTGCTGGCCAGCGTGCGCTCGATCCGCCGCACCCGCTTCAGTACCCGCGGCAGGCGCATAAGGTTCGCCATGGCCTTCAAATAGGCCCGGTGGTCGCGGGCCGGGTAACCCGAGACCTCCTGCCCCGCGGCAATGTCCGATATCACCCCGGCCTGCGCGCCGATGCGGGCTCCGGCGCCGATCTTCAGGTGCCCGACCAGTCCGGCCTGGCCACCGAGGACCACCCCTTCCCCGAGCCGCGTCGACCCCGCAATCCCGACCTGCGCAACCACCAGCGAGCGGGGACCGACGATCACGTTGTGGCCGATGTGCACCAGGTTGTCGAGCTTGGAGCCGGCGCCGATCCGGGTCTCGCCGATCGAGCCGCGGTCCAGGGTGCAGTTGGCGCCGACTTCGACGTCGTCCTCGACCACGCACCCGCCTACCTGGGGCACCTTCACGTGCTCGCCGTCCACGAGCACGTACCCGAATCCGTCCACCCCTATGCGCGTCCCCGCGTGCACGATCACGCGGTCGCCGAGGATCGAGCCGGGGTAGAGGGTCACGTTCGGGAAGAGAACGCATGTCCGCCCGATCACGACGCCGTCTCCGATCACGCAGTTCGCGGCGACCGTGCTCCCGCCCCCCACCACCGCCCCGGCGCCGATCACCGCGCCGGGCCCCACGCACGCCGTCCCGCACACTTCAGCTTCGGGGTGGACGACCGCAGCGCCGTGTACACCCGGCTCCAGGTCGGGGGCGGCGTGCATCATGCTCAACAGGGTGACCATGGCGCGGTGCGCGTCCTCCACCACGATCCGGTCGCGCGGACCCCCCGGAAGACCGCTCAGTGGTTCGGAAACGAGAAGCGCGCGCCCACCGCAGCCTTCCAGATCGCCGGCGTAGCGCCGGTCGGCCAGCAGCGCGAGGTCCTCGGGCCCGGCATCGTGAACGGGCGAGATGCGGCTGAAGGTCACGCGGGCGTCACCCAGCACCCTTCCATCTGTCGCCTCCGCCGCTTCGGCGAGGGTCAGCGCCCGCGCCCCGCGCGAACTCACCTTTCGGGGCTGCGCCGGAGCAGGGCCCGCAAGGCGGCGGGGGCGGGAGCGGGCGTCATCGGCCTTCGCCCACCGCTCCCTTCTCCTCCAGCCGGTTGAGAACCTCCTGGGTGAGGTTCAGCGACTCGTCGGCGGCCAGGATCGCGTTGGAGTTGGCGTCGAGAATAAGCGCGTAGCCCCCCTCCACACGGACCTCCTCGATCACCGCAGTGATTTCGTCCATGACCGGCTGCAACACCTCATCCTGCAGTTGCCGCGCCTCGTTTTGAATCTCACCCTCGCGGGTCGAGATGACTCTGTTCTGCGTCGTAATCTCTTGCTCACGGGCCTGGCGCGCCTCCGGAGTCAGGTTCATCTGCTGCTGCTGATACTCAGCGATGAGCTGGTCCCGGCGGCCGACGAGCGTCTGCAGCTCGTTGGTCCAGCCGGCATCGGCCCCTTCCAGCCGCGCGATAGCGGCCTGGGCGGGCGGATACTGCGCCATCACCTCCTGGACGTGGATGTACCCGATCCTGGTTGCCTGGGCATCGAGCGATGCCGTGAACAGGAGACTCAGCGCCACGGCCATGCCAAATCGAGAAAAACTCATTACGTCCACTCCTCCGGTGCGATTGATCGTGCCGCCTCCCCGTGCCGGCGGGGAAGGGCGGTGGTGTGATGATTACTTTTCCTAAAGATGGCGCATTCCGGCTTCAACTAGAAGTTGGGACCCATCTTGAAGTGAAGCTGCCAGCCCGGGGCGGGCCGTCCGGTGACCGGGTCCCGCTTGTCAAAGCCGTATGCGTAGTCAAGCCCCAGAGGGCCGAACGGGGTCACCAGCTGGACTCCGAATCCCGCGCCCCTGTACAGCCTGGATGTATTGAGGTCACCGGGACCCTGCCAGATGTTGCCGGCGTCGTAGAACATCGACACCCCGATGTTCGAGCCGAACACGGCGGCGTATTCGGCGGTGGCCGAGAAGTACGCGTTCCCGGTGCGGTCCACCTGCGAGATCCCCGCGTTCCGCTCGGGGAAGTAGCCGAACGGCGTGATCGAGGTCTCGTCATACCCTCTGAGGGACTCCCCGAACTGCACGCCGCCCAGCCAGAAGGACTCGAAGGGGAACCTGGAAGCGTCACCGAAGAGGGCACCGCCCCGGACGGTGAGTCCGAGCGCGAACTGTGTGCCGCCGGAGATGCCCTCGCCCCCCCCGAGCTGACCCAGCGGGATCCTCCACTGTGCCTGCCCGGTGTGCTTGACGAAGTTGCCCTGTCCTCCGAGCGGGCCCCCGTTCAGCGCCACGTTCCACGTCTGCATGGAGCCGGAGGTCGGAAACAGGGGGTGGTTCAGCGTGTTCCGGGTGATGCCCACCGAGAAGGCACTGAGGATCCCCGGGGGCAGCCCGAAGAGCGTCCGGTCCTGTGCGCTGTTGAACGCTTCGTAGCTGGTGCGGGAGAGCGAATACCCGAAGAAGACCCGGGTCTGCAGCGAGCTGAAGAAGGGCACGCCGAACTGGGTTGTGAATCCCGCCCGGCGGCGACGGCCGGTCGCGAACTGGAAGAAGCGGTCGGTGGAGTTGTATACGGAGAACGAACCGCTGATGGTCGACTGGAAGAGCGCCGGGTCGGTCAGGCTGAGGGTGAAGCTGTTGATGTAGCGGCCGAAGTCCCACCGGATGCTCCCGGCCTTCCCCTGGCCCAGCAGGTTGGGCTGGTCGAACCCGATAAATCCGGACAGGCCCACTCCGCCACCCACCGCCGTGCCGAACGACATCGTACCGGTCTGCTTCTCCACGACGGTGAAGATGATGTCCACGTCTCCGCTCACCGGGTCCCGGCGGATATCGGGCGATGGCATCGGGGTCTCGAAGAAGCCGAGCGACTGGATGTTCTGGTATGACTGGATGATGCGCGCCTGGCTGTAGACATCCCCGGGGAGCACGAAAATCTTCTCCCGGATCACGCGGTCGAAGGTGTAGTCGTTGCCCTGGATGATCACGTTGCGCACATACGCCTGGGGACCTTCTTCGATCCGCAGCTCCGCTCGGACCGCGGGGTATCCGCCCACGTCCTCGTCAGCCTTCGAGAAGAACGGTTCCACCTGGGCGTACAGGTAGCCTTCGTTGGAATACAGCTCCCGAACCCGCTGGGC
>JAPOOQ010000199.1 GCA_026713345.1 Gemmatimonadota bacterium
GAATATCAGTCATTTCCACTCCTCCAGAATCCTTCGGAGCCTCTCGATCTCCTCCTTCGGCAGCCTGTCCGCCTCGAGCAGCTGCGTGATGATCGGAACCACCGAGCCCCCGGTCAGCCGGCCGGCGAGCGCATCGAGCCGGTCGCTCGCGTATTCCTCCCGGCTCGGGACGGCGGAGAACAGGTAGACGCCCACGTCGCGGTTACGGACCACGAAGCCCTTCTGCATGAGGCGTTGCAGCAGACTCTGGACGGCGCCGTGCTGGGACCGGGCCGAGTCCGGGTACAGTTGCTCGAGGATCTGGCGTGCGGACAGCCGGCCGTTTCGCCAGAGGAGTTCCATCACGGCCAGTTCGGAGTTCGGTATTCTCGGCAAGCCCATCGCGGTGTTCTCCCCATCGGAATCCGTGGATACTGCAACCTGCCTTAAGGTTACTACGGACTGACGTATTCTGTCAAGCTTGGGTCACTCGCCGCCGGCCTCCGCTCGCACGTTCGCGACAGGTGTGCCGCCTGCTCCGGCACTCGCTCCGGATATTCAGACTTGCGATATAAAGATTTTCTATATATCATTCCCGAGGCCGGAGTCGAATGCTTGCTGAAGGAGGACCAAGCGATGCAACAAATCACACTCTCAAAGCGGATCAACGAACTGATGGTGCTCGCGGTGCTGGAGCGCGGTCCCGCGCACGGCTACCAGATCGCGCTCTCGGTCGAGGAGCGGACCGGGGGGGCGTTCTCCTTTCAGCACGGCACGCTCTATCCCATCCTGCACCGGCTTGAGGACGAGGGGCGCGTGCGCGGCGCCTGGCACGGCGAGGGCCGCCGCCGCAAGACGTACCGGATTACGAGCGCGGGGCGGGCCGAACTCGAGGCCGGGGCGGACGAGTTGGAGCGGCAGTTCCGGGCGCTGCTCGGTCTTCTGCGAGGCACCCATGCCGCGTGAGCACCCGCTGGAGCGCGTCGAACGCGAACTGAAGGTGGCGCCGCGGCACCGGCTCGACCTGATCGAGGAGGTTGACGCCGACGTGAAGGCGCTGCAGGCGGAACTGGTGCGGCGCGGTCGAGATCCCGTACAGGCTCGGCGGGCAGCACTCCGGCAGCTCGCGCCCGCCGGTGCCGCGATCGAAAAACTCGAGGCCCGCCACACGCCGCGGCTCGGCCGGTGGGCGCGCGCCTCCGCGCCGATGGATCGGGCACTGATGCTGGGCGTGGCGGCTATCGCGACGCTGGCCGGCGTCCGAGCCGTGATGGCCCTCCAGGGACTGGTATCGCTTGGCCCGACAGCCGTCCTGGCGTGGCCGCAGGCGGTCGTCATCGCTCTGCTGGCCGCCAACCTGGCCCGAGCGGTGACCCTACTCTGGATTCACGGAGATCTGCGCTCAACGCAGAGACAGTCGCTCTGGGCGCGGCAGGCCGGTCTCATTGTCGCAGCGGTCGCCCTCGGAGCGCTGGGCGCCGCGTGGGAGGCCTACCCGGCGTTCGTCACACCCGCTTCCGCCGGCTGGGAAGTCGTCGGCCGCACGGCGAGCCTTGCCGCCACCGGCGTCGCGACAGCCATCTTCGGCCTTTTCGGCTGGCTCGCCATCACCCCCCGCCTGATCGCCGATGAAGAAATCGAACGCCACATCACGAGCTTCTTCGCTCAGGCGCGGCCTGCTCTCGCAACCCCTCGCGAACCCTCGCGTCCCGAAGGAGGACCCCGATGATTTTCATCCATGCACTCGGAGACATTCAGTACCCGATCTGGATCGTTCTGATACTGATGCTCGTCCAGATCGCCCGCTGTACAGCTCAATTGATCCGCGGCAAAGGCCCGGTAAGCCCGCTCCGCACGCACTCGATTCTGGTGTTCGGCACTCTCGGCGCATGCCTGGGGGTACTCGGGACACTTCTTGGCGTCGCCAACATGGCCAACGTCATCGGACGGGCCGGCGGCGTATCTTCAGCCACCGCATGGGAAGGGGTAGGAGTCACGATCACCCCGTCCATTCTGGGCTTCGCCATCCTGGGCACAGCGTCGATCGCCTGGCTCGTCCTGCAGTATGCCACGGCACGCAGGGCGCGCTAACCCCC
>JAPOOQ010000200.1 GCA_026713345.1 Gemmatimonadota bacterium
CACGGGGGCCTCTTCACGGGGGCCTCTTCACGGGGGCCTCTTCACGGGGGCCTCTTCACGGGGGCCTCTTCACGGGGGCCTCTTCACGGGGGCCTCTTCACGGGGGCCTCTTCACGGGGGCCTCTTCACGGGTTTGGGGAGGAGGCTCCATGTATCTCCGAAGTCTTAGCAACATCAAGTTTTCAACGGCCGTACTGTGCGTGTTGGCAGCGTTGACCTTGGCAGGCTGTGGCGGGGGCGGGGGGGGCGGCACGATGCCAGAGGCAACGGTGCTACCCTTGGCGCTGCCGGCGGGTCACGGACTTCCCTCTGGCGAGATCACCGTCGCACCCGGGGAGTCGGAGGAGCACGGCAATATCGTCCTCTCTTGCCCGGCCGGTGGTCAAGCCTGCGTCCTCAACGTCGCAGACGACGGCTCTGCCTCCTACGCCCGAACGGGCGGCATGCCCTCGATCATGCCCGCTTTCGCGGCACAGACCTTGCCCCCAGGCCACGGGCTCGGTGCCGGCCAAATCTCCGTCGCCGCTGGCGCATCCATGGAACACGGCAACGTCGTGGTCTCCTGCCCCGCTGGTGGAAACGCCTGTATCCTCAACGTCGCCGCTGACGGCTCTGCCGCCTACGATAAAACCGGCGCCATGCCTTCAATTATGACAGCTTCCGCCGCACAAACCCTACCTCCCGGTCACGGCCTGACCGAGGGCGAGATCACGGTGGCCGCGGGCGCATCCATGGAGCACGGCAACGTCGTGGTCTCCTGCCCCGCTGGCGGAAATGCCTGTATCCTTAACGTCGCCGCTGACGGCTCTGCGTCCTACGATAGAACCGGCGGTATACCTGGCCTACAGATATCGCCGTTGACGCCCGGGCCCGGGCTGAAACTGAGTGACGTGAGTCCGATTTTCGCAAGGGACGAAGCGAGCACACTGAGTGCAACGCTCGCGGACCCTGCCAACGTCGTCCCCGCGATAGCGGCAACTGTGAACCGACGCCGCGCATCAGGGCAAGAGGGCACCGAATTAGCGACGGATTTCTTCGTCAAAAGCATCCGCAGGAACGCGAGTGGCGCGTATGTCATAGACTATGTGTCCGATGGTGTCGACGAACAAGTGATCATGCCCTTGGACGACTGCCCGAACGGTTGCCGCGTCACCGTGAACGGACGAACTTTTTCATTCTATGCTCAAACGGCTGATGACGACGACACGGCGACCACGGAGGACGGACTCGGCGAATTCGAGTATATGGCATCCCACCGCACCTTTTTCTTTTTCCGGCCAGACGACGACCTCCAGGCCCGCCACTTGTTCCTGTTCGGCGTGAGAAACGAACACCTCCCGATGGGCACCGCCACCTACCATGGCAGCATGAGGGTCCGTACCTTGGAGACCGCGAATGACGACCTCGATCAGCGTCAGCGTATTCGTGGCGTCATGCGCATAGTGGCGAATTTCGACATGCGAGCCCTGGAGGGTCGGGTCTACCGAATCGAGGGCGCCCCACGGGGCGCGTCTTCTTCCGACAGAACCGACTGGCCCACCAGCAGCTTCATGATTACCAATGGTCGGATCGTGAACGGCCAATTCACCGCCACCCTGACCGGCGTGGACAGTGACCCCAACACGCCTTTCGACGAGAGCTTGAGAGACTTCATGGGGCACGTACTCGGGGAGTTCTACGGTCCGAACGCGGAAGAAGTCGGCGCCCTGTTGACCGCGACCCGGGATGTGGCGGGCACGGCCGATGATCGTGTGCTTTACGGTTGGCTACTCGGCAGGAAAACCGATCGTCTCACAGCCAGTGATTCGGGAGCCCACTCGTCGGGGGTTGACAGAGACTTCACAGCGTCGTCAACAGTTCTGGCAGCCATTGAGACGCCTGCGGTGGAATCGACTGCCCACGGTTACAGGATAACCTACACTATTGACGGCCAAGCCACGACGTTGGATCTCAGCGAAAGCGATTTCGGTTCCAATCCAACTAGCTCTTCCAGAGCCACGAGGTACGATAAGGAAGTTGACGGCGTCGATCACATCCTTTGGGACGAAACTCGATCTTTCGAATCCACGCGTAGTTTCCTCGGCCGATTTCGCCCTGAACATTTTGATGTGAACGGCTTGGCAATCGTACATCGAGACGCCTTAGATGACGCTACATCGGCCGTCTACAGCTACTTGGTATACGGCAACCGAACCGCCGATATGCCGACAACAGGTACAGCGAACTATAGTGGCGGTTTTCGGGCCAGGGAATGGCCCACCGATGACGCCTTGGGCAGCGACAATGCCAACGTCAGGTTTTACCAGGGCGACTTCAATCTGTCCGCGGACTTCGGAGGCTCCGCGGTGACAGGCAACGCCACCAACATCCAATCTCGTCCCGGCAATTCTGGAGCGAGTTGGGGGAACGTATCGGGCGGGCTCAGTTTCAACGCCACGATCAGCGGCAATGGGCTGTCGGCCACCGATCTGTCCGGGTCCCGAGATCTCGCCGGCTACAGCGGCGGCCGGGTCAGCGGGGCGTTCTACGGCCCTGCGGCAAAGGAAGCTGCAGGTGTCTTCGACGCGACGCACGATGCGACGCAGAACACGGTCCTGCACGGCTATTTTGGAGCTCAAAAGCAGTAGCACGCGGCAACGCTCCCGATTGGCTACGAACTCGTGAAAACGGTCCTCGACGCCGCGGGAGTCCTAGCAATATTGCTGATCCTCGCGGTCTCGTCGACGAGTCATGCCGACGAGACCGCGGGCGAGCGAATAGAAATCTCCCCTATACAGGCCGGACGGCTGCTCTTCCGGGCCGGCCGCATACAGGATGCTCGTAAGCTGCTGGAACGCGCCCGACCCGAGAATGAGGAGGAGCGCATCGAGCGTCTGTTTCTGCTCGGGCTCATCGACGCACGGTCAGGGTTTCCCAGAAGGGCGGCGCGGCGGTTCGAAACGATCCTCGCACAAAGGCCGGAACTCACACGTGTGCGCCTGGAGTTGGCCCAAGTCTACCACTCGCTGGGGCTCGACGAGAAAGCCCGCTTTCACTTCGAGTCGTCGCTGGCGGACAAACTTCCTTCCTCCGTCGAGGCCGCGGTCGAAGGTTTTCTCAACCGAATCGACGCACGCAAGCGGTGGTCGTTGTCCTTTTCCACCGCCGTGCTCCCCGAATCCAATCCGGCCAAGCGCACCAGCCGCGGGCAGGTCCGCATCGGTGGCGTTCCGTTCCAGCTCGACAGGGACGCCAGGGGATCGTCGGGTGTCGGCTACCTAGTCACGACCGGCGCCTCGTTCTCACCGACCATCGCCGACCACGTTCGTGGGGTCCTGGCAGCGTCGTCGGCGGCGAAACTCTACAAGCAGCCGGACTGGAACGATGTCTCACTGAACGGAGAGATCGGGTTGGCTCGACTCTTTGACAAGGGGACGCTATCGGGAGGGCTGCGTCTCGGACGAAGGTGGTTGGCGGCAGACCCGTACAGCCGCGAGATCGGTCCGTGGATGCGTGGGCGGCTGCACCTTCCTCCCGCAAGCCGCCTCGATGTGAGCCTGAGCGCGGTCAGACGGGACCACCACGGGCGAGAGGCTCAAAACGGCTGGCGGTTCAGCGCAAGACCCGTGTGGACGTACGCGCTGAGCTCGCCCACCTCCATCGAGACGAGCGTCGATGTGGAGCTCACCGACGCCCGCGAGCGTCACCACGCCAGCCGTATGGGTGGTCTGGGCATCAGCGTCAGACATGCGTTCCGGGGCGGACTCTCCATCTCCCCAAGCGTATCCGCCCTGGTTCGGCGGCACGCCGGGCTGGACCCACTCTTCCTGAAGACCCGGAGCGACCGGCAGCTCCGCATCGGGGTCAACGTCCTCCACCGGGCCCTGCGGTACCGAGGCTTCGCCCCCTATGCAGGATATTCGGTGGAATGGAACCGTTCCAACATACCGCTTCATACGTACCGGAATCACGGCGCCGTGTTCGGGATCTCAAGGAAATTCTGAGGCGACGGCACTGCCGCGGTTCATCGCCCGGCACTGCCGGCTTGTGCGCTCCAGCAACGTAACAGTCCTTGTCCGGCGCTGGCCGGGTTGGTATGATCGGAACATGGTCGAGGCCATCGCCTTCGACACTCATCGGTTCGTCAAGCGCCTGACCGAGAGCGGCTTCACCGAGAAGCAGGCCGAGACGCTGGCCGAAGAGCACGTCGCCCTTCTGAACGCCAACCTCGCCACCAAGGCGGATATCGCAGAGGTCGAGGCGCAGATCGAGGCGGTGAAGGCGGATCTTCTGAAATGGCTGTTCGGCGCGCTGATCGCCCAGGGCGGCCTGATCGTCGCCCTCGTCAAACTTCTCTAGCCCCCGCGTCCCTCCTGGAAAGACACCCGAAGTTCGAGATTCCGCGCCATCAATGGACACGGATGCGCCGGGTGATGAGTCCCGGCATCGGTGTTGAAATAGTGTTGAATCGAGAGTTAGCGCGGGAGTTAGCGCAGGATCTTCAGGCCTTTCATCCGCTCGTTCGTAATCAGTATTTCTTCCGATAATTCGATGGGTTATGGACCTTTAGAGTGCCTCCCCCAGTTAATGGCAGGAAAGAGTCGATCAGGGAAATCCACGCCTCAGGTCCTCCCAGGCTTCGGCCTCGGTCGGGAGCGTGAAGCTGGCATCGCGCAGGAGCGCGTGGGTGACGAGCTGCGAGGCCGTCTGCCAGCGCTCGGGATCCCGTTCGCCCCGGCGGTGTGGTGTTTCAAGGCGCACGCCATCACCACGCGCGCCATGGCGGTCTCGATCAGGTGCGCGTCAGTCTCCGCCACCCAGTCGGGCGAGTAGCGGATCTCCTTTCCGGCGCTTGGGGGGGTCCGGCGTGGGGGATCGGCGCGGAGCGGTAGTCTCAGGACGAGGCTCCCGAAGAAGGGCTGCTGCCGCAGGAGTTCGGTCACGCAGTCGCTCATGCGGAGCGCCGACTCGTCAAGCGTGTTGGCGGACATCACGCCACATCCCGAGCCGCTTCGGGTTGCGGCGTGGGGAAGTAGCCGGCGAACTGCTCCATCAACGCGTCCGCGTCGCGCTTGACCCGGGCCCGGACCATTGGATCGAAGATTCTGGACGGCCGAAGCGAATCCGGCTCGACACTTGCGATCCTGTCCTTCACCCCCTCGCAGAGCCGCGCGAGCCTTTGGTCGCCGAAGATGTTGAGCCGGGGGAACACCTCCACCAGGTCCCGGATGTTGGAGATCATGGTGTCGCGGAACACGAGCGGCTTGCCGTCATCGTCCTCTTGCAGCCGCTCCGAAACCCGTTCCACCGCCTCGGCGAGGCGCTGGTAGAGATCGCCCACGGCGTCATGGAGCTGCTCCTCCACGTGGCGCTCGATGTCTCGCTTCACCCGCTCGGTGTCGTCCGAGGCCAACCGGGCGATGAAGTGGTCTGCGTCCGGCACCGGAGTGATGCGGTAGCGGATGGAGAACCTGTCCCGGAACTGGTCCTTGGAGGGATAGTCCTCGATGCGGAAGAGCTTGCCCAGGTCGAGCCGGGCCTGCTCCACATAGTGATCGAAATCCTCGATGAAGCGGGCGCGCTGGCGCACCAAGCGCTCCCGGAGCCCGTCCATGATCCCGGTGTAGCGCTCGTAGTTGGC
>JAPOOQ010000201.1 GCA_026713345.1 Gemmatimonadota bacterium
ACGTGGCCATGACTCGTGCCACCGAGACCCTCACCGTGACCTACTCGGGCGAGGGCCTGATGAACTCGTTCCAGCAGCTTCCGATCTGGGACCCGGGGCCATAGGTCGGGAAGGCGTCGTATCAGCCCGTATCAGAATGCGCCGCTCGGTACGGAATTCGTGGACTTCCGGTGGCGCGGTCAAGGAGCGGCGGGGCGCATCGAATCACACTCTGTTGGGGTCGAAATCGCTGACTTCGTCGCCAGGCGGTTCGTGCGCACCGTTGATGAGGCGGCGCCCACGTCGACCGTGTAGGTGAGGCGCGGGGCGGGAGACGCAGAGGTCGGGCAAAGACGGCCGTTCAGGCCGCAGAGGCGCTGAGGGTCAATCGCTGCCGCAACCCGTTGCCGTGGGTGTGTGGCCAGATGTCCTCGTGCTGCAGCCTCCCGACGACGATGCCGGGGTGGATTCCCAGGTCCGCGGCGAACAGCTCCACGTCGTCGAGGCTGCCGATCGTGCGCAGGACTCGAGTTCGCTGCTTCGGGATGAGAAAGTTCGAGGCAAACTCGTCGGCTTGGCGCTCCTCCTCGCTTCTGTCCTCGCCGTCACCGTTCGGTTGCTCGATGTAG
Organism: Gemmatimonadota bacterium; assembly: GCA_026713345.1. Lineage (GTDB taxonomy): Bacteria > Gemmatimonadota > Gemmatimonadetes > Longimicrobiales > Gaopeijiaceae > Bin94. Next base: position 609 of record JAPOOQ010000201.1, read on the forward strand.
ATGGCGCGCTTCGATCCGTCGAGGACGTGCTTGGCCTCGTGGAAGAACGTGAACCAGAAGATGTCGCTCCACCGGAACCGGAGGCTCAGCTGGATCAGCGGTCGGCCGCTCCGGAGCCAGCGGGTGGCGCCGTGGGTTCGTGCTCCTTCGATCTCGTGGGTGACGACGACGCAGACGCCGGCGGCGGCGCATTCGGCGACCAGGGCCGGGTGCCAGACGGCCGGGTCGGTCTCGCGGGTGAGAGCCCGCACGGCGATCAGCGCCTCGCGAAACCGGTCGGGGCTCCAGGGGGCGCAGTCGATGTGCGATGCGGCGAGTTCGCCCATGCGGAGCCAGACCGCGATGGCGCCGTCGTTCGAGTCATGGGCCTGGGACTTCCGGAATGCCACGCGGTAGTTGTCGAGGGTGGCGTTCCAGGCGGGGCGATCAGAGACGCCGAGGAATGCGAATGCCTCCCGGAGGCGTGCCACGCGATCGGCGCGCTTCGTGAGGATCCCGAGCTTCACCATCGACGCGATCGGGAGCAGTTCGAGCAGGTCGACCTGCTCCGCCAAGTCGGCCTCTTCAGCGAGGCGCGCCTGGTGCTCCTGGTACCTGCTCTCGAGGTTGTTCCAGAGCCGGTCGGGCACGCCGGTGGCGCGCTCGAGGCGCCACGCCACCTCGGTGGTGATGGGAACCTTCCCGCGCACGATCTGGTTGATGTGCTTCGTCGATAGCCCGGTGCGGCGAGCCAACTCGGCCTGGCTCATCGACAGTTCCTCCAGCTTCTCCTCGAGAGTCCAGCCGGGTGGGGTCGCGTAGTCCGGACTGAATGGATATGTGGTCATGGATTTCTCCGGGCGATGGGTCGTCTCAGTGGTAGTCGGCGATCTCGGTGATGATGACGGTGGTCACGCGGGCCCAGTCCAGGCTGCCGTCATCGGTGCGGGGCACGGGCTCGGCAGGACGGAGGACCATGCGGAATGGCTGGTGCAGGTCGGCGGCGAGGTGTCCTGCTCGATCTCCGGTCAACTCGTGCCAACGGCCCGGCAGCGACCGTAGGTCCGCCAGGGAGTCGGCCGCTTCGAGCTGGCTGAGACGGGTCCGGATCTTCCGGGCTCCGATGTCGCCGAAGCGCCTGTTCAGCGTGCTCGAACCGGACATCGTCTTCTGCAGCTGGGACGTCGCAAATCGGACTTCCACGCATCCTCACGTCTGGGGTGGGCTTGACGTCGAGTGTAGCAGATCATTTACCAAATCGGTAAAGTAATCCGCCGCTAGGAGTCAATGTCGACGGAGGGGGGCGGCGGTCGCCGATGGGCTACGGGAACGGGACGCCACCGTGCGACTCGACGACCATCACGATCCCGACGGCGACCCCGACGAGTTGGACGAGGACCTGCGCGCGTTGGTGGATCAGCGGGTGGGCCTGCTGCCCCTCGGCGGTGACGCGTCCCTCCCGCGTCGCTTGAGCGAGGACGAGGCGGCGTCGATCGCCGACGACTTCATCGAGAGGCCCCACGGGCAGCATCCCCTGGACGCGCACCACCTCTCGGGGACGATCATCTCGTTCGCCTCCTACCGCTACGACGGCGACCGACCGGGAACACTGGCTTGACCCGCCGGGTGGGTTGTGGCACTGCTCGACTTCGGACTATCGTGGTGGTCGCATAATTCTTAGGCGCCTAGGTTTGGTGCCCGATTCGGGTACCGGGCCGAACGCCACGTCCTACGGTCGCCTCCGGGCGGCCGTAGTTGTGTTGGCCGCTGAACGTCGGCCCGAGGCCGGGCGCTTGTGCAATCTCCACGAGCGTCTTGATGGCGTTTCTGAGCTTCGGGCGCTTGGTGCAGCCACAGCGAACGTGCGGCCCGGGACGTGAAGTGCACTGCCTGCGCGCGGTGTGCATGGCCGTGAGGGCAGCGACTTCGCGAGCGGCAGAGGCCAATGCGGCCGCTCCGCTGACTCGGCACTTGGGAGCCGATCGAGTCCTCCCGTGATTCTCGGCTACGTGCCGGTGGCGTCGCTATTGTCGAGGAGGCTGGTTCGCCCCTCGTGATCTGGGCGACCGGCGCAGGATTGAGGTGATCGGCGGTGCTCCGCCGGGGAGCCTCGTGGAGCAGCGCGCGAAACGGTTCGGAGGAGGATGACGGTAGAACGCGCTACATCACTCGAGACGAAATCGTGGCTGAAGTCACCGAGACGGCGAGGCGGGCCGGCTTGACCTTCGAGGAGTTCATGGCCGAAGGGAAGTCCGACACGCTGACGGACGCCGCCTGTCGAGGCAACTGGCTTCTTTA
>JAPOOQ010000202.1 GCA_026713345.1 Gemmatimonadota bacterium
ATCCTCCTCCACGTCGAAGCCTGCAACCCGCGCCGACCCGTTCGTCGGCTTGATCATGCAGGTGAGGATCTTCACGGTGGTCGACTTGCCGGCGCCGTTGGGCCCCAGGAATCCGACGATCTCGCCCGGCTCCACCCGCAGATCGAGGTCCCTGACGGCGACCGTCGTGCCGAAGGTGCGCGTCAGGCCTTCCGTCTCGATCATTCGTCATCCTCCTCCTTGGAGCGGGGGTCCCGGGACACAATGCCTGTCGAATGCAGCGGGATCCCTGCCCTACGCTACTCGGGGGTCGTGCCGCCGCTGCCGTAGAGCCAGCGGTACAGCGCCCTGTTCCTTGTTACGTTCTTGACGTAGCCTCTCGTCTCCGCGAAGGGAATCCGCTCCGTGAAGCGCTCCGCGTCGGCGGCCTCGGGCATGCGCCGCCAGCGGTTGGCCCGGGTGGGACCGGCGTTGTAGGCCGACAGGAAGAGGGGGACGTCTCCGTCGTAGCGCTCGAACAGCTCGGCCAGGAAGCGCGTGCCCAGATGGACGTTCACCTCGGCGTTCTCGAGCGTCTCGGTGGTGAAGTCGCGCACCCCGCTCGCACGCGCCAGCTGTCTGCCGGTTGCCGGCATGACCTGCATCAGGCCGATCGCGCCGGCGGGCGAGACGATCGATGGGTGGAAGGCGCTCTCCTGCCGCACCAGGCCCGCCACCAGCCAGGGGTCCAGACCCAGTTCTTCGGCGCGCGAGGTGAGCAGGTCCCGGTAGGGGAAGGGGTAGACGACGCGCAGCAGCGCACAGTCCCACTCCCGCCCCCGGTCGCGCAGCTCCCGGCCCATGCGGATGCCGTCGATCGGGTAGCCGGCCGCGTTGAGGGCGGTGCCGAGCCTGAGCAGGAGTTCATCGGAGTCCCACACGGCGGTTCTCATGGCGTCGATGTGGGCCTCGGCGCCGTCCTCGAGGCCGGCTTCCTGCAGGGTCGCAAGCACCTCCAGCTGACGCGCCAGCCAGTCGGGAGGGGGTGGTACGAGGCAGCCCTGCGGGGGAGCGCCGAAGGGGGATGCGGTAGCGTCGTCGGGTGCCGCCAGGGTGTCGCCGCGACCGGCCAGGAAGCCGTAGTACGAATAGGGGCTCTCGCGGCGGAGTCGGTCCAGCCACTCGGCAGCCCGGGCGGCGTCGCCGGCGGCCTGGGCGGCGCGCGCGCCCCAGTAGCTCGCCTCCTCCCAGCGCCTGCCGTTCGGGAACTCCTCCAGGTAGGCGCCGTAGACCTCAGCGGCGGCCTCTTGCTCGTCGCGGCCCAGGTGGATCTGCGCCCAGCGCATCCGCGACAGCCCGGCCCGGTCCGCCCCGGATGACATCGACACGACCTGCCGGTAGTGCTCGATCGCGTCGTCGAGGCGGCCCGCGTCCTGGTGGTCGTCCGCGCGGAAGAAGATGACGTCCAGCGCCCCGGAGCTGGCCGGGTAGCGCTCCACGAGCCACCCCTGCACGGTGCGGGCGTCGCCGTGCCGCCCCTGCCGGGCCCGAACAGCCGCCCACTCCCGCAGGGCGGTGGCCGCGACGGCGGGGTCGTCCGACTCGGCCAGCGGCCGGTACGCGGTGATGGCGGCGGCGAGCGCACCGCTGCCGGTGAAGGCGCGAGCCTCGGCGAGGCGCTCCCGCTCGGTAAGGACGCCGCCCCGCTCGGCCACGAGGCGCCAGGCGATCACCGCCGTGCCGAACTCCCCGCCGCCGGCGTGGGCGCGCGCGACGAGGCGCAGGACATCCGGGCCGGAGTCTTCCGCAACCCTCCAGTGGGCCTTCGCGGCGGCGAGCGCCGCTGCTCCGCTGGTAGTCTCGCGCAGGAGAGCCTCCATCGCGTCGACGGCGCCCGTCGAGTCCCCCAGTGCAAGTCTGTAGCGCCACTGCCTGGCGAGAAACGGAACGCGGGGCGGTGCATCCCCACTCTCCGCGGCCTCTGCGCGCGCCAGCGCCTCAAGGGCCCTCGCCGTGTCTCCCGCGTCCGCCCAGGCGTCCGACTCCAATGACCAGCCTCGTCGGCGCACCGCCGGGTCCGCGATCAGCGCCAGCGCCGCCGGCACCGCCTCCGCACGGCCCTGCTCTGCATGCGCCCGGGCCACCGCGAGCGCGGCCCAGCCAGCCACCACCGGAGAACGGGTCCGCAGTTCTTCCAGCACGGGCAAGGCTTCCTCCGGTGAGGCCCCGTCGGCCAGCAGGACCGCCAGGCGCGCACCGGCCACCAGCGTCTCGCGGGTGTCCGTGCCGGTGGCGGCGAGGAAGCGCCGAAGGTCGGCCGCCGCCCCCGTCCTGTCGCCGGCGGCTCCGCGCGAGATCCCCAGCAGGTACCAAACCCGGGGAGGAGCCTGGGCGGTGTCGATGCTGCCCGCCGAGAGCGCCGCCACCGCCCCGTTCCAGTTCTTCCACCCGGCCTCCGCGTTGGCCAGCACCATGCGCGCGGCGAGCGGGGCGGAAGCGATCGGCTCCAGATGGGCCCGCAACGCCAGACTGGCCCTCCAGTAGCGACCATCGGCGAGGTGGTGGCGCACCGAATCCGGCAGGGCGGCATCCGCCGCGCCGGAGTAGGTTTCCTGCCCCGAGAGGGTCGGGGGTATGCAAACGGCGGCGAGAGCGGCCGCAATCACCAACCGTGCGGCCGCTCTCGCCATTCCCGTTTGTCTTGTCAGGCTGTGGTCAGCCCGTGGAGTCAAGCCCCGCCAGCTCTGCCGGCCTGCATGGCGAACAGCGCGTCGATCATCTTCTGGGCCGACTCCTCCATGTCGATCACGAGGTGGTCGATCCGGGAGACGAAGAAGTTGTGCGCGATGCTCACCGGGATCGCGATGGCCAGCCCGGCAGCGGTCGTGGTCAGCGCGATCTTGATCCCCTCCGCCACCGTCACCGCGTCCACCTCGCCCGCGAGCTCGATGGCCTGGAAGGCGGCGATCATCCCGATAACGGTACCGAGGAAGCCCAGCAGCGGCGCCACGTTGGTGAGTGTCGCCAGAACCACCAGTCCGCTCTCCAGCTTCGAGAGCTCGATCAGTCCCTGGTTCTCGATCGCCTTCATGACCCGGTCGGTGCCCTCGTCGCGCCGCTCCAGCCCCGCATGCAGGATGTTGGCGGCGGGAGAGTTGGATTCGCGCGTTACCTCGAGCGCCTCCTTGACCTGCTGTTGGGCGAGCAGCTCATCGACTTCACGCAGAATTCTCTTCGTGGAACCGCCCTTCCGGAGGATGTCGATCAACTTCCAGATGATCACGATGACCCCCACCACGATGCAGAGCCCCAGGGGCCACCGCATGTCGCCGGCGTCCTCCCAGGACTGGGCCATCTGCTCCATGAAGGTGAGTTCGGGGCCTTCCACCCCCGGAAGTTGAAGGAATGCGGCGTACACGTTCATCAAGCTGGCCAAGGAAACCTCCCGATTTCAATCCAGTGCTGATGGTAGTTGTTGGACGCGCGACCTCGCGCGACCTCGGATTCTGGGGCCTGCCGCCCCGTATCGCAACGGCTTGCCATAATGTGGCGCATTCGCGGTACTGTCAACCCTGGCGCGTGCGCCGCCACGTCCATGTCGCCGAACCGTACCTGTCCTGTAGTTCGGTCGCCAGCGTTCGTTCCTCGTCCGTCAAGGCGCCCTGTGCCCAATCTCCACCCAATGCACGGGCGAATCCATGGCTGAATGCGTCGACGAGACGCTCCCACCCCGGCGCCTCCCCCAGCACCTCCGTCAGCGTGATCGCATGGGTCGGTGCGTCCCGCTGGCCGCCGCGGCTGCCGTTGCCGAGGGTGGAAGCTCCGTTCCCCTGCATACCCTCCAGCAACGCGGTTTGGTCCGACCTCAGCAGTACGGAACCGTGCTGGAGCACCGCTCCCCCGATGCGCACCTGCGCGCTTCCCACGAGCTTGCGGCCCCGCACCACCACTTCGCCCTCGGCCGGCTCCAGAAAGCAGGGCCCCGCGTCGGGCGGCAGCGCCCTTCCTGCCGCCGCCACCGCGTCGACGCCCAGGAGCCGCAATCCCTGCACAAGCCCCTCGTTCACCTTCCGGTACGCCTGGCGCGGGCCCCCGCAGGCACGCGCCGGCAGGACCGCCGCATAGGTCAGCTCGCGGTCGTGGATCACCGCGCGCCCTCCGGTCGGGCGGCGCACCACACCGATCTCCGGATGGAGGCGCAGGAAGTCGCGGTATCGCGCGGTGACCGGCTCGTTGCGCCCAAGCGATAGCGTCGCGGGCGACCAGCGGTAGAAGCGCACGGTCCCCGTCCCGGGCCGCAACGCCTGCGCAAGCGCGTGGTCCCGGGCCATGTTGGCCGCGCCGGACAGCGCCCCGTCCGAGACGATCCGCCACGACAGGCCCGGTTCCATCGACCGTCTCAAGCCCGGGGGTCAGTCCGTCACGGGACGAACACGTCACCCGGCTGCATCACCTCGACGCGGGCGCGTTCCCCCACCAGATCGGCGAAGTACCCGGGATCCTGCTCGATCAGCGGCCACGTGTTGTAGTGCACGGGAATCACCACCCTCGGTTCGATGAACCCGACCGCCTCGACCGCATCCTCCGGTCCCATCGTGAAGTTGTCGCCGATGGGCAGGATCGCCACGTCCACCTTGCCGCGCAGAAGCTGCATGTCGAGCAGGAGCGCCGTGTCGCCTGCGTGGTAGATCCGCTTGCCGTCGAGGTGCATCAGGAATCCCCCCGGCACGGTGGTGAACTGGCCGGTCACATCGCCGTGGACCTGCCCGCCGTGCAGGGCCGCGGTCATCTTCACCCGTCCGAAGGGGAAGTCGAAGCCGCCGCCGATATGCATCGGATGGCCATCGATCCCCTGGGTCTCTGCGAAGGAGACGATCTCGAAGGTGGAGATCAGGGTGGCCCCGGTCTCCCGACACAGGGGGATTGCGTCGACGAAGTGGTCGTAGTGCCCGTGCGTGCACAGCACGTAGTCCACCTTGCCCACGTCGGCGCGCTTGATGTCCGACACCGGGTTGTCGTCGAAGAAGGGGTCGATCACGAGCCGGGTACCGTCGTCCGTCTCGACTGTGAAGGTCGATTGCCCATGAAATGTCAGCTTGGCCACCTGCTTGGTCTCCTTGCTATGCGTCCATGTACGCCTCGATGGGTTCGCAGGCGCAGATCAGGTTCCGGTCGCCGTGGGCGTTGTTCACGCGCGCCACATGAGGCCAGAACTTGTGTTCCCGCAGCCACGGGGCGGGAAACGCGGCCTGGCTGCGCGTGTATCCGTGTTCCCAGCGGTCCGCCGTCACCGCGGCCGCCGTGTGCGGGGCGTTCCTGAGCGCGTTGTCCTCCCGATCCTGCAGACCCAGCTCGACCTGCTCGATCTCGGCGCGGATCGAGATCAGCGCGGCGCAGAAGCGGTCCAGCTCGGCCTTCGATTCGCTTTCCGTCGGCTCGATCATCATCGTGCCCGGGACGGGGAAGGCGACGGTCGGCGCGTGGAACCCGTAGTCCATCAGGCGCTTGGCCACGTCCTCTTCGGTGATGCCGGTGGCGCGCTTCAGCGGGCGCAGATCGATGATGAACTCGTGGGCGACGCGCCCCATCCCGCTCCCCCACCAGAAGAGGACATCGAAGTGCTCCTCCAGGCGCGTGGCCATGTAGTTGGCGCTGAGGATCGCCGTGCGGGTCGCCTCCGTCACGCCTTCGCGTCCCAGCAGGGCGATGTAGGCCCAGGAGATGAGCAGGATGCTCGCGCTGCCCCAGGGCGCGGCCGCAACGGGTGTGATCGCCGAAGCGCCGCCGGTGGGCACGACCGGGTGGCCGGGCAGGTACGGGGCCAGCTCCGCGGTCGCGCAGATGGGCCCCATGCCGGGGCCGCCGCCGCCGTGCGGGATCGCGAACGTCTTGTGGAGGTTGATGTGGATGACGTCCGCCCCGTAGTCGCCGGGACGGCAGAGGCCGACCTGCGCGTTGAGGTTCGCGCCGTCCAGGTATACGTATCCCCCGTGCCCGTGCACGATGTCGCAGATGTTGCGGATCTCCTCCTCGAAGACGCCGTGGGTCGACGGATAGGTGACCATGACCGCCGCCAGCCGGTGGCTGTGCGCCTGCGCCTTCGCGGCCAGATCGGCCACGTCCACGTTCCCGCGCTCGTCGCAGCGCACCACCACCACCTTCATTCCCGCCAGCACCGCGCTCGCGGGATTGGTGCCGTGGGCCGACGACGGAATCAGGCAGATGTCGCGGTGCTCCTGCCCGCGGTCCCGGTGCCGGGCCCGGATCACCAGGAGGCCGGTGTACTCCCCCTGCGCGCCCGAGTTGGGTTGCAGGGACACCGCAGGAAGTCCGCTGATCTCGGCGAGCCAGTTCCGGAGGTCGGAGATGATGGTGCTGTACCCCCTGGCCTGCTCGACCGGCGCAAACGGGTGCAGCGAGCCGAATTCGGGCCAGGTGACCGGAGTCATCTGGGTGGTGGCGTTCAGCTTCATGGTGCAGGAACCCAGCGGGATCATGCTCGTGTTGAGCGAGAGGTCGCGGGATCCCAAGCGGTGGATGTACCGCAGCATCTCCGTTTCGGAGTGGTGGGAATTGAAGACGGGATGGCTCAGGTAGCCGCTGGCGCGGGCGAACGGGGCCGGGTAGGGGGCCGGCTCGAAGGAGGCGGCCAGACGGGAGGCGCCGCGCCCCGCGCCGAAGACCGCGAGCAGGTCGTCCAGGTCGGCGGCGGTGACGGTCTCGTCGAGCGCGATCCCCACCGTGCCGTCCCCGAAGCTGCGCAGGTTGATGCGCAGCGCGCGGGCGGTCGCGAGGACCTCCCGGGCGGGGGACGCCGGACGCACGCGCAGCGTGTCGAAGTACACGTCGTGCAGGATCTCGTTGCCGGCTCCCTCCAGGCCCCGCGCAAGGGTGGCCGTCTGCTTGCGGATGCGCTCCGCGATGCGCCGCAGTCCCCCGGGTCCGTGGTAGACGGCGTACATCCCCGCCATCACCGCCAGCAGGACCTGCGCCGTGCAGATATTCGAGGTCGCCTTTTCGCGGCGGATGTGCTGTTCGCGCGTCTGGAGCGCCATGCGCAGGGCGCGGTTGCCGTGCCGGTCCAGCGAGACCCCGATGATGCGCCCGGGGAGCTGCCGTTTGAACTGCTCCCGGCACGCGATGTAGGCGGCGTGCGGCCCGCCGTACCCCATCGGGACCCCGAACCGCTGGGCGCTCCCCACCGCCACATCCGCACCGAAGTCTCCCGGCGGGGTGAGCAGCAACAGCGACATAAGGTCCGCGGCCACGACCACATGGCTCCCGGCCGCGTGCGCGGCTTCGCACAGCGATGTGTAGTCGTGCACGCCACCGTCCGTCGCGGGGTACTGCACCAGCGCCCCGAAGACGCCCTCGCCGAAGGCAAAGTCCCCGCTCGGCCCCACCCTCACCTCGATCCCCAGCGGCTCGGCCCGGGTCTTCACCACCCCGATCGTCTGCGGGTGGCAATCCTCCGCGACCAGGAAGACGCGCCCACCCCGCCGCCGCCCGCGCCCGTACAGCATGAACATGGCTTCGGCGGCGGCGGTGGCCTCGTCGAGGAGCGACGCGTTCGCGATCTCCAGCCCGGTGAGGTCGATCACCGTGGTCTGGAAGTTCAGGAGCGCCTCCAGCCGCCCCTGCGCGATCTCGGCCTGGTACGGTGTGTACTGTGTGTACCAGCCCGGATTCTCAAGGATGTTCCGCTGTATGACCCCCGGCGTGATGGTGCCGGAATACCCCATCCCCAGGTAGCTGCGCCAGATCTCGTTCTCGGCCGCGATCTCCCGGAGCCGCCGGATCAGCTCGGCCTCGGGAACCGCCTCCGGGATGCGCAGGTCGGAGCGAAGCCGGATCGAGGACGGCACCGCCTCTTCCATGAGGTCGTCGAGGGTCTCGCAGCCGACGGTCGCGAGCATTTCGCTCACGTCGCCGGAGTCGGGCCCCAGGTGGCGGGCGAGAAAATCCGGGGGATGATGGACGGGAGTGGACACGCTACTCGGCGATGAGGGCTTCGTACCCGGCACCGTCCATCAGCACCTCCAGCTCGGAGGGGTCGTCAGGGCGCAGCTGCACCATCCAGCCTTCCCCATAGGGATCGGAGTTGACGAGTCCGGGGTCGTCGTCGAGGGCCTCGTTCACGGCGACGATCTCGCCCGCCACGGGGCAGTAGAGGTCGCTCACAGCCTTGACGGCCTCGATCGTGCCGAAGGTCTCCATCGGCGCGAAGTCATCCCCGGGTTCGGGCAGCTCCACGTACACCACGTCGCCCAGCTCGCCCTGCGCGTAGTCGGTGATCCCGACGAAAAAGACGCCCGGTTCGGACGCCTCCTTGAGGTATTCGTGCTCGGTGGTGTACCTGAGTCCATCAGGGACTTCCGACATTGCCGTCTCCGGTGGTTTCGGGTGTGCGTGGAATTGGGAGCGAGAGAATAAAAGCCGCGCCCGGCGAAGGCGTCAAGAACCGGGGGACTCACGGGCACCGGGCGCCTCGCCGCCCGCGGACTCGCCGCCCTCGGTGCCACGCGGGGATTATCCACGGACTGCCAGTCTGCCAGGGGCGGAACATCCCGGGGCCGATTAGATTACAATTCCCTGAGAAACCGCCCCCGCATCGCCACCCCGCAGGGCAGGACGCGCATCCGGAATGACTACGCTGGCCCATCCTCCGGCGCTCACCACGCTGAGCGAAGACGAG
>JAPOOQ010000203.1 GCA_026713345.1 Gemmatimonadota bacterium
CGGCGCGATTGCGATGGTCCGCTACCACGCGGACATCCCCACCCTCGAGCTGGCCGAACGGTTGCGAGTGGAGCAGAGCCTGCTGATCGTCCCCGGGGCGCACTTCGGGATCGAGTCGACCATGCGGCTCGGCTTCGGACCACCCGCCGACGAGCTGCTCGCCGGGCTCGACCGGCTGCGCGAAGGGTTCGCCGCACGGCTGCCGCGCGCGACGGTGACCGCCTGAAGGAGCCCGCCCTGCAACTCGCTGCACCCGGTGCCACGCGGGGATCATCCACGGACTGTCAGCGGATCAGCTGTCGGGCCGCGCCGCCTCGTCCGCCAGCTCCACCTCCTCGATGCAATCCGGCTCGTCGTAGCCGGCGCGGTTGACCGCCCGTGACACGGGATGGAGGCGCAGCTCCGGCGGCGACGTCTCCACGAGGATGGAATCCAGCACGCGGGGCGTTGTGCCGCGCGCCAGCCAGTCGTCCCACACGGTCTCCGGGAGGATGACCGGCACCCGGTCGTGGAGCCAGCCGAGCGGGGGGGGCGCCGCCCGGGTAAGGATCGAGAAGCTCGCCAGCCGGGAGCCGGCCCGGGGCCTCCACATCGCCCAGATCCCCGCCATGGCGAAGAGCCCGGAGCCGGGACGGTGGATCCAGTACGGCTGCTTCCCCGACGCGCGCGCCTCCCACTCGTAGAACCCGTCCGCCGGGACGAGGCAGCGCCGCGACAGGAACGATTCGCGATAGGCCCTTCTATTCAATACGGATTCGGACCTCGCGTTGATCATGCTCGCCCCCACCTTCGGGCTCTCGGCCCAATGAGGCACGAGACCCCACTGCATCGGCCCGGCACGCCGCCCCTCGGGCGCGGCGATCACGACCGGTACCTCGTCCGTCGGCGCCACGTTGTAGCGCGGGAGCCGCACGTCCTGGAGCGGCTCGACGCGTGCGCCGAACGCCTCGCCGATCGCGCCGGCCTCCTCCGCGATTGTGAAACGGCCGCACATCGTGTCCGTTAGCGGCGGGTGCTACCCGGCGCGGCCCTCTCCGCGAGGCCCCTCGACCTCCCGCACCACGAAGAAGCCGTCCTCACCCAGCCGCTGGTAGAGCGGCATGAGGAGCCTGCCGCCCTGCGGCGCCGCCCCCTCCCCGTTCCGGTCGTCCCCAATCACGTCGCCCGCCTCGATGCGCTGGAAGTTGCGGAAGCCGGGCCGCGTGACGTAGCGGTCGCGTTCGTCGAACGGGTGACGGTAGACCGTCTCGAGGACGGGCGGCAGGTGGGCGCAGGTGTTGCGCAGCATCTCGAAGGCGCGCCTGGCCTCGGGAACGTCCTCCTCGCCCAGAAGGCCTGCGGCGCGAATGGCGATCCAGATGGCCGCGACCGCCCTCAGTGAGGCGCGGGGCTCCTGATGCTGTCCGCATTCGCAGAGCATCGTCGTGTAGCCCAGCGCGCCCAGATAGCCCAGGAGCGTGCCTTCGAGGTGGTCGTCGAGTCCGAGCACCAGCGGAAACGGAACCTCCATCGCGAACCGGCGGTACCGCGGGTGGTCTTCGGTCGAGGTAAAGGTCCCGCCCTTCCCGGAAGTCGTGTGCAGGTCGAGCACGTAAACGGGGCCACGCCGCCGGGCCGCGACCTCCTCAAGCAGCTCCAGCACCCGGACCACCTCGAGGTCCTCGGGCACCGGGGCCCGCGCCCTCCTGTGCGTGATCGAGTGCACAACGGCGTCGTCCGATTCGGTCCGGTGCCCCGCCTGGAGCGCCCCCACGTGAAGCGGCGTCCACGCGCGGTTCAGATCGTAGGTCATGAACCTGCGCCCGGCCGCGACCGCCGGCATGTTCCCGACGACGGCCACGAAGTCCCCCGCGAGCGCATCCCGCTTCGCCTCCACCTTCCCGACCATCTCCTCGAGGCCCCTCACACCGGCGGGCTCGTTTCCGTGGACCCCTCCGATGCACAGCAGCAGCGGCCCCTCCGACCGGCCCTCGACCCACCCGATCAGGCCATCGCCGGCCACGCCCGGGCGCCCCCGGTTCACCGCCAGCGCGGAACCCGCCCCACCCATCGCCAGCGATGAGCCTCCCGCATCCTTGGCCGTCGGGGAATCCCCCGAGGGGCCGTCGGTATCCCCTATCATTGCACTCAAATCTCCTGTGTTTCCCATCAGCCCTCGCTACTCTGGCGGCTATGCCTCCGCCAGCCGCTCTTCCAGCAAATGATATGCCATGGGCATGAAATCGATCTCGGTCACAAGCCCCACGAGCTGCCCGTTCTTGACCACCGGAAGCGCCGAAACCTTGTGGCTGCGCATCTGGCGGATGGCCTCCAGGGTCGTGGTCTCCGGGGTGACCGTCACCGGGTGGCGCTCCATGACCTCGCTGACCGGCATGCTGTCGGCCTCGGCCTTGGTGCGCCCCTGCGCCATCAGCCTGAGAATCGAACGATAGGATACGATCCCGACCAGGCGGTGGTCGTTGTCCTCAATCAGTATATGGCGAATCTGGCGCAGGTCCATCAGGTACGCGACCAGCTCCACGAGTTCGTCCTGGTTGACGGTGGTGAGCGACGTGGTCATGTACTGTTCCACGCGGACGTAGTGGTGCTTCCACCCACCCGACTCGCGGAGGTCGGCCAGCTCCCACCGGGCGATGGGAATCCCCTCGTTCTGCTGCCGCACGGTGGCCGACACGATCGCGGACAGCTTCTCGCCCCTCGTGCCGGCCTTCTTCAGCTTCCTCAGCGAGCGCAGCGCCCAGCTCGACCCCGTGACCCCGGCCTCCACGCGCTCCTCAATGACCCCCAGGTAGCGGTCCGCCTCGCGCGGATCGACCGGGTAGTCCGCCAGCCCCCTGCGCGCCAGCGGCAGGAGGGTCTCCAGAATCAATCTGTCGGCGGGTCCGTTCTCGCCGTCCAGCCACGCCTGGCCGGCCCCGAGCCCCAGCCGCGACGCAGCCAGGAAGTTGCTCTTGGCGTCGTCGAAGTCCATGCGCTCGACGAGGTCGGGGATTTCCTTCGCCGCCCCGAGCACCGCACCGATCCAGAAGACCGCATTGGCCATCTCGTCCAGGGTTGTCGGGCCGGCCGGAAGAACCCGGCACTCGATGCGCAGGTGGGGCTTGCCCCCGGAAATCCCGTAGCAGGGCCGGTTCCAGCGATAGACGGTGCCGTTGTGCAACTGAAGCGCCTGCAGCTTCGGAACTCCGCCCTCGTCCAGAATCTGGAGCGGGTCTTCGTCGACATCGGTGGCAAGGAGGACCCGGAAGTTGGCGACGTCCTCCTGGAAGAGCTCCACCACACACCTCTCCAGCCAGCTTCCGCCGAAGTGCACGCGCGGGCTCATCTCGCGCATGTGCAGGTCGGTGCCGCGCGTGTCCAGCGACTGCTGGAAGAGCGCGATCCGCGTTTCGTGCCAGAGCCGCCTTCCGAAGAGCAGCGGCGAATTGACGCACGCCGCCAGCACGGGGCCGGTGACGGCCTGCGCCACGTTGTAGTGGTGCGCGAACTCCTCGGCCGAGACCTGGAGGTGCACCTGAAAGCTGGTGTTGCACGACTCCAGCATGACCGAATCGTGTTCGATCATCAGCTCGTCGGTGCCCCGAATGCGCAGCCGGAAGGCACCGCCGCGGGCGTGGTGCATCGCTTCGTTCAGCGCATGGTAGCGGGCGCGGGGCGTGATGTTGTCCAGCGACAGATCGGACTTGGCCAGGGTGGGCAGAATCCCCGTGAGGATGACCTCGGCGCTCTGGCGATGGGCGGCCTGCCTTACCCTTGCTACGTATCCGTCGAGTTCTTCCTGCATGTCCGAGAAGCACGAACCCTCGAGAACGCGCGGCGAGAGGTTCGCTTCCAGGTTGTAGCGCGCCAGCTCGGTGGTGAAGGGGTCGTCGTCGATGTCCTCGAGCACCTCGACGGCCACCGGGGCGGGTCGCCACGCCTCGTTGACCAGGAACATCTCCTGCTCGGCGCCGAAACGGCGGATGTCCGACTCGATCATCCCCTCGGCCAGGATCCGCTCCATGGCCTGCAGATCCCGGAGCAGCGCCCTGGTGAACTTGCGAATTGCCTCGGGGGACCGCTCCGGCGCGACATCTGTGCCCATCTTGTCTCCTCCTGGTTGACCGCAGGTAGTCTACCGCCCCGGCAGCTCTTTGCAAACGTGGAGCGCCGCACCCGGGCCGGGAGGACGGTGCCCCATCAAGCCGTCATTCGGCCCTCACAGGAATGTCGCGATCTCGTCAAGCGGCTTCTTGGTGATGCGCGGCACCCGGGCGTCCTCGGCCGGGTAGCCGGCGACGAGGATCAGAAAGGGCCGCTCGTTGGCCGGACGGCCGAGGATTTCGTTGAGGAACCCCATCGGCGACGGCGTATGCGTCAGCGTCGCAAGTCCCGCACGGTGCAGGCCGGTAATCAGGATGCCGGTGGCGATGCCGACGCTCTCCTGCACGTAGTAGTTCTTGACCCTGTGTCCGCCAGACGCCAGGTGGTAGCGCTGAGCGAAGATCGCGATCAGGTAGGGGGCCGTCTCCAGGAAGGGCTTGTGTTCGTCGGTGCCCAGCGCCGCAAGGGCGTCCAGCCACTCCTGCGGCGCCCCGCCACCGTAGAAGGCGCGCTCCTCTTCCTCCGCGGCCACGCGGATACGCGCCTTCACCTCCGGGTCGGAGACGACGACGAAGTGCCACGGCTGGTGATTCGCCCCATTGGGAGCGGTCCCCGCCGCGCGGATGCACTCCTCGATGATGCCCCGGGGAACCGGTCGTGAACTGAATTCCCGCACCGTCCGCCTCCGTGCCACCTCGCGCCGGAAGTCGGCGGCCCGCCGCGCCATCTCGGCGGGAGGATGCTCCACCCAGGACTCGAGACGGACGAAACGGGGGACGTCCGCGGCCCGGCCCCCGGGCGCATCCCTCAAGGCACATCCCCCTTGAGGCGGACGAATACCGCAACCACTCCCTCGCTGCCGCCCAGCTCCCCCACCACCTCGTCCGACCGCAAACCGAGATGCCGCGACAGGAAGCGCACGTTCACGAGGGCCACCACCTCCACGTCGGAGAGCGTCACCTCCTGCCATTCGGAGGCGGCGCGCGCGCCGAAGCGCTCGTAGGCGCCGGCCAGGATCCCGGCGTCGCCGTCGATCGGGATGTGGAAGTCTCCCGCGTGCACCGAGTATCCGTGCGCGATCGCCATCCACCCCTCGCCCCGCCGCCGCTGCGAGATCACCACGTCGGGCGACACCCCCGCGCGATCCGCGACGAAGAGCACGACCGGAATCTCGGCCATGTCGAGCCTCCACTGCGCGAGCACCGCAACCTCCTGCTGCGTTGTCCCGAAGTGCTCGGCTACGGCGCGGAGGAACTCCGCCTGGTCCGGCCCGCCAGCGCCCGGGCGCTGGCCCTGGAGCGCCGTCGGCAGAGCCAGCAGGACGAACGCCGTCAGGGTCAGCAGTCGGCTGATTGTGGTCATGGCAGGAAGCCCTTCATGGTATGAATTATGTCCTTCCCAGCGCCTTCAGCGCCAGCGCGTGCGCCGAGTCGACCGAAGTCGTTCCCCGGGCGTCCGCGTCGCGGAAGATATCCGCCAGCGTGCCGCCGATCGAGCGGACCCGCCTGATGAGCTCGTCGGAATCACCGACACCGTTCTCCATCAGTCCGAAGGCCATCGCACCGCCCCCGTTTATGACATAGTCGGGGGCGTAGAGGATGCCGCGGGCGCGAACCCGCTCCGCGTCCCCGGCCACCTCCAGCTGGTTGTTGGCCGACCCTGCGATGATCCTGCAGCGCAGCCCGGGAATGGTCCGCTCATTGACTGTCGCGCCGATCGCGCACGGCGCATAGACATCGCACGGCGTGTCGTACACCGCTGCCGGGTCGATGATCTCGCCGCCGCACGCATTCGCCACCGCCCTGGCCCGGCCGGAGTCCAGATCGCAGACCAGCACCCGCGCACCGGAGCGGGCGAGGAGGTGCGCCAGAGGACCGCCCACGTCACCGGCCCCCTGGACCAGCACGGTCTTGCCGCGCATGTCCCGGGTTCCATCCACATGCTCCACCGCCGCAAGGATCCCTTCATGCACGCCGGCGGCGGTGAACGGGCCGGGATCGGGAGGCGGCCCCCCTCGCCCGGTGCCCGCGACGTGCGGGGTCACGGTCGCCAGGAAGGCCATGTCCTCAGGGGTGGTGCCCAGGTCCTCGCCGACCCCGTAGGCGCCGTTCAGGCCGTTCAGGATCTCTCCGAACCGCGTGAACAGGCTCCGCCGGGCCGCTCCCTCGAGGGGACCGGGCACGGCGAGGACCGACTTGCCGCCCCCGTAGTGGAAGTCCATCGCGGCCCACTTCCAGGTCATCCCCTCCGCCAGGCGCATGGCGTCCCAAAGGGCGGCGGCGGGCGAATCGTACTGCTTCAGCCGGCAACCGCCGGTTGGCCGGCCCAGCTTGTCGTCGTGGAGAGCGACGAAGATCCAGCTGCCCGTAGCGGCGTGATAGGAGCTCACCACGCCGAGGCCGTCCCACCCTTCGATCATCGACTCCAGCGATTCGCTCATGCGCGGCGCTCCGGCACGGTGTCCACTGTTGCGGTCCGCGGGCCGCCCCGCCGAACCCGAGCGCGGACACGCAGTCCCGATGCTTGCGTCGGGAAGATGGTTTAACTTCCCATTCAGAAAGGAAACACCCGCGCCCGGCGTGCAACAACCCGCGGGCTGGCGAGCCCTCACCGCCCCCAGACGACGAGAAGAGTCCCATGGAATGGATTTCAAGTCCCGAAGCATGGGTTGCCCTGGCCACCCTCGCGGTCCTCGAGATCGTTCTCGGGATCGACAACATCGTGTTCATTTCGATCCTGGCCGACAAGCTGCCCGAACACCAGCAGCCGAAGGCGCGCCGCAACGGCCTCATCCTCGCGATGGCCACGCGGCTGGCTCTTCTGGGGACAATCAGCGTGATCATGCGGCTCACCACGCCCCTGTTCAGCCTCTTCGGGCACGGTTTCTCCGGGCGCGACCTGATCCTGGTGGTTGGGGGACTCTTCCTCCTCACCAAGGCGACCCGCGAGATCCACCACCGTCTGGAGGGCGACGACGAGGGCGGGAAGAAAGGCCAGGCGGTAAGCTACGGTGCCGTCCTCGCGCAGATCGCGGTAATGGACATGGTCTTCTCGCTGGACTCGGTCATCACCGCGGTGGGACTTGCGGAGGACCTGGCCGTCATGGTGATCGCGATTGTGCTGGCCGTCGTGGTGATGATGGTGGCTGCGGAGTCCGTCTCCCGATTCGTCAACAACCATCCCACGGTCAAGATGCTGGCCCTGAGCTTCCTGCTCCTGCTGGGCATGACGCTGGTAGCCGACGGACTGGGCCAGCACATCCCCAAGGGCTACATCTACTTCGCCATGGGGTTCTCGATCTTCGTGGAGGGCCTGAACCTGCGGGCACGGGCCGGGGAGCCGATCCGGCTGCGGCGGACGCCCAAGCACCCGGCTGACGAGTAGTTCAAGTACGCCCGAGAGGATTCGAACCTCTGGCCTCTGCCTCCGGAGGGCAGCGCTCTATCCAGCTGAGCTACGGGCGCAAGGTGCCGTGAATGA
>JAPOOQ010000204.1 GCA_026713345.1 Gemmatimonadota bacterium
CGGTCGCGGCCACCGGACACATCGGGCATCGCCACGGGGCTCGCCCTCGCCACGCGACTCGTCAATTCAGCCACGAAGCCACGATGCCGCGCGACCGCCGCACCGATTCGACGTAGCGCTCGTTCATCGGGCCGCGCCCCTTCCAGCGCGCGAAGACGTCGTTCCAGCTGATCTCGCCGTCCTCGAACAGCCAGTGCTTCGCGTCCGGGTCGTACTGGCAGGGGAAGGGGTAGTCCAGCACGTACTCCTCCCGCTCCGCGTCGTAGTGCGCGGGCACCGACAGGCCCAGCCCCTCGCAGAGCGGCACCGTTGACGACATCCAGAGCTGGCGCAACTCGTCGTTCGTCAGCCCCTTGAGCCGATAGTCCAGTTGGCCGCTGTGGCGCTTGAGACCGTCCGGGAGCCCGAACCACTCGATCGTCATCGGGAACATCCAATCCACGCAGCGCTGCAGCAGTTCGGTCGCCGCCCCCCCGGCCCGGGCCAGACGGCCCATCCACACTTCCCCGTGCCGCAGGTGGAAGGTCTCCTCCATGTCCACCTTGACCAGCGCACGCTTCAATGGACCGTAAGACGTGTTACGGTGCACATCGCCCAACAAACAGATCCCTGCCCGGTCGAAAAACCCGTTGGCCACGACCAACTCGGCCCAGTTGTCCAGCGGCTGGTCGAATCCATACGGGTGTTTGAACTCGTGCGGCTCGCGACCGTACACCAGTTTCTCCTTCGACACGCCCATGTCCTCCAGCAGCCGGTAGGCGATGTTCGCGTGCGCCAGCTCGTCCTGGATGATCGCGTGGGCGCTGACCTGGGTGTTGGTCGAAGGCGCATGCCGCGCGGCGAGCCAGTACGCGGGTGCGCTCATCAGCTCGGTGTCCGCCTGGACGGTGAGCTGCACGATGATTGCCTTGCGGTACCCCGGCGTCATTTCCTCCGGGGACTCCAGGATGTAGCCGCCGTGAATCTTCTCCTTCAGCTTTCGCTCCGCCCGCCGGGATTCTTCGGCCTGCCTCGACATGTCGGCGTCCCTCAAATCCCCAGCGACGACCGGATCAGGGGACTGATCCTCTCCGGCGTCCAGGGCGGGTCGAAGGTCAGCTCCACGTCGGCCTCCTCCACGCCGTCCACGCTTGCCACCGCCGCCTTCGCGTCCTCGAGGATCTGTCCGGCGGCCGGGCACATGGGCGTCGTCAGCGAGATCGTGGCCTTGGCGCTGCTCCCGTCGACCTCGATATCATATACCAGACCCAGAACCACAAGGTCCAGATTGAGCTCTGGGTCCTTCACGGTCCGAAGCGCGCTGCGGACCGCCTTCTCGGTTACTGCCACGTCTGTTGTCCTCCGTGGTCGGGGTGACGCGAAAAATACGCGGAAGGGATGGGAAAGTCATGCGAATCGCCATCAACACGGGCGGCGGCGACGCCCCCGGACTCAACGCAGTGATCCGCGCCGCGGTCCTGTCGGCGCGCCGGCGGGGGTGGGAAGTCATCGGCATCCGCCGCGGATACAGCGGACTGTTCCGGCCCGGCGGAATCGTCTCCCTGGACGAGAGGTCCGTGAGGGGGATCGCGCACATCGGCGGCACGATCCTGGGCACCACCAACCGCGGCAGCCCCTTCTCCTATCCGGTGAAGCAGGCCGACGGCAGCGTGAAGATGGTCGACCGCTCCGACGAGGCGATCGAGAGGATGAAGGTGCTGGGGATCGACTGCCTGATCGCGGTCGGCGGCGACGGGTCGCTCAAGATCGCCTCCGAACTCGCGACCAGGGGGCTCAACGTGATCGGCGTACCGAAGACGATCGACAACGACCTGGCCGGGACCGCCTTCACCTTCGGCTTCCACACCGCGGTGCAGACCGCCACCGACGCGATCGGCAAGTTGCACTCGACCGCTGAGGCCCACCAGCGCGTGATGGTTGTGGAACTGATGGGTCGGCACACCGGCTGGATCGCTCTTTTCGCGGGGTTCGCGGCAACGGCGGACGCGATCCTCATCCCGGAAATCCCCTACGATCTGGAGAGGGTCGCCGAGCGCGTCCGCTCGCGTTGGGCCGAGGGGCGCGAGTACGCTATCATTGTGGTGGCGGAAGGCGCGATGCCCCAGGGTGGCGAAGCGTCCTACCTGGAAAAGCCGGCGATGGGCGGCGGTCGCAGGCTCGGAGGCGTCGGCAAGCGGATTGCGGACCGGATCGACGAACTCACCGGACACGAGACCCGCAGCCTGGTGCTTGGCCACCTGCAGCGCGGAGGTCGACCCGTCGCCTACGACCGGATCCTCTCGCTGAGGTTCGGGACGGCGGCGGTCGAACTGGCCGAGCAGGGCCGCTTCGGCTGCATGGTAGGCGTGGATCCGCCGCTGGTGCACGCCGTGCCGCTGGCCGAAGCGATCAAGAGCCTGAAGCGGGTCCCCGTGGACGGAGA
>JAPOOQ010000205.1 GCA_026713345.1 Gemmatimonadota bacterium
CCGGCGCGTCCGGCGCGCGAGCCGCGCCCCGCGCCCGCGCCCCTCATCGCCCCGCCACCGCCCCCCGCCCCCACCCCCCCCCACCGCTCCAGCGCCGCTCGCGGCAGAAACCGGCCCACTGCGGCCAGGTAGGACGCGCAGCCCGCGGCCGCGGCAAGACCGGACGCGCACCCGGCGGAGGCGGCAACGAAGCGGCGTCGGCTCAAGCTCATCGTGACTCGGTCCAGTACAGGTACAGGTTCGACAGGAACCGCCCTCCCAGGAAGGCGGCGAACGCGGCCGTGGCGCCGATCCAGCCCAATCCCCACGCCAGCACGGCGAAGATCGCCATGATGCCGGCCACGCCCAGCGACGTGGCCATCGTGATGGCCCTGGTTCGGCGCTTCATCACCATAACCGCGCTCTGGTAGGCCAGCCAGACCGACAGCGCCGGCAGCGGGATGATCAGCGCGGCGGGGATCCTCGCGTACTCCTGCAGCTCGGGGGTGAGCGCCGACACCGTCCCGAACCAGAAGTCGAAGAGCGGCGTGACGGCGAAGAGCGCGTAGCCGGCCGAAGTGACGATCGCCAGAACGAACGCGTAGCGCGCGACCGTGCGGCGGTGTTCGAACTCCCGGCCCATGAGCGCGATGGCGGCTTCCTGGTAGCTGAGTCCGATGGCGCGGAAGAGGAAGGACAGCGAGTGGATGACGGGCAGCACCGCCAGCGATTCGAGCGGCGCCCGTGCCCTGCCGACCAGGAAGGTCAGCACGGGGTGGGTCGCCAGCGCGACCAGGGAGGTCACGGCAAGGGGATAGTAGAACGACGTCATCGCGGACCAGGTGAGCAGCGGCGTCCCGCTCTGGGCGGGGGTCGTG
Source organism: Gemmatimonadota bacterium (assembly GCA_026713345.1). GTDB lineage: Bacteria > Gemmatimonadota > Gemmatimonadetes > Longimicrobiales > Gaopeijiaceae > Bin94. The sequence goes on from JAPOOQ010000205.1 coordinate 858, forward strand.
GCCAGGGTGCGCCGGATCGCGCCGGTGGCCATCAGCCGCGCGGCCACCGCCTCCGCGCAGACGCCCACGGTGAGGCTGGCTGCACCGACCCACGCGCCGTGCAGATCGGTGAGCACCGCCAGGGCGAAGGCCGTTCCCGCCATCGTCGCCAGCCGGAAGACGGTGCCCGCCGCGACCTGGCGCGTCTTCCCCGAGACGATCATCACGCCGTGGATGAACCGGCGGTAGCCGATTGCCGCGGGCCAGGGCAGGTAGATCCAGAGCGACCCGTAGACGATGTCCGCCACCTCACGCGGCAGCGCCAGCAACTCACGCATGAGCGGGTCGAAGACGGCGGGGATGAGTAGCACGCACAGGAGCATCGTGGCAAGGCCGTTGAGGCCGTGCGCAAACAGGCGGAGGCGGCGGTAGCTGTGCGCATCGCGGACGAGCGCCGTGGCCGCGGTCATGAGCATGATGACCGGCCCCTCGACCAGGATGGCGATCGCGAAGGCCACGCCGTGGGCCGCCAGGTTGATCTTGGGGTCCGGAAGGCGCGCGATGGTGGCGGCGAGGAGCGGGCCTTCCACCGCCATCATGACCCAGGTTGCGGCCAGGGGCGACCAGAAGCGGGTGATGTATCCGGGCGTGAGCGTCCCGCCGGGAACCGGATTCATTTAGGATTCAGTCTCCGTGCTATTGCAAACAGAAACGATAACTTCGGCGCCAAGGGGGGTGGGACCGGATGCAACGCCGCTCGAACCCCGTGGATGCCTTTTTCACGGACCGGTGGGGAGCTCACCGGCCCCGCGGATGGGGCGGATTCTGGCTGAAGGTGGCGCGCTCCTTCCCGGGGGGATGGCCGTGGAGCCGCTTCGCTCTCCTTGCGCGCAGGATTGCGCGGCGCCGTCTTGACGGACCGGTCGACACGCGGGTGTGGGGGCAGAGACTCCGGCTGTTTCCGGATCGCTCCGTTTCCGAAGCCAGGATTCTGTTTCTGCCACGCTCCTGGGATCGCGCGGAGAGGCGGCTGCTGGGGGAGTGGGCCGCGTCGCCCGGGTTCAGGTTCGTCGATGTCGGCGCGAATGTGGGGGGCTATTCCTTCTGGGTCGCGTCGCGGATGGCGGCCTCCGGGCGGGTTCTCGCGGTGGAGCCGAACCCGTCGCTCGCGCGGCAGTTGCGCTTCAACGTGCGCGCCAATCGCGCGAGCGACCGCGTTGGTGTGGTGGAAGCGGCGGTGGGGGCGGAAAGCGGGACGGGGGCGCTCACGGTGGGGGCGCGCAACTCGGGCGAGAATCGTCTGGTGGACGACGCCGGGAGCGCGGGCCAGGCCACGGTCCCGGTGCGCGTGGCCACCCTTGCCGATCTGGTGGAGGAGGCCGGAATGGACCGCATCGACTGCCTGAAGGTGGACGTGGAGGGGCGCGAGGCCGAGGTCATCCAGCCGTACCTGTCCGATGCGCCGCGCACAGCGTGGCCGAGGCACCTGATCGTGGAACTGAAGGGGCGCCGCGGAGCGCTCGAGGAGTGGATCACCGCGAGGGGATACGTGCGGGTGCTGCGCACGAAGCTCAACGGGCTCTTTCGGCTGGCGTGATGAGGGGGGCGGACGTGGAGACGGTGATCGTGCGACACTCCGGACCGCGCGCCTTCCTTGAACGCGCCGAACGCTGGCTGCTCCGGCGCGAGGCCGAGAACAACCTCGTGCTGGGCCTTGCGGCATCGTTGGCCGAGGGTGCATCCGGCTACTCGTCTCCCCTCTACTTCGCGACGGTTGAACGGGCTGGGCGGGTCGCTGGGTGCGCCTTCCGCACGCCGCCCTACAAGCTGGGCCTGACGCGCATGCCGCTCGGGGTGGCCCCGCTGTTGGCCCACGATGTCGCGGAAGTCTACGACCACCTGCCCGCCGCGCTTGGTCCGGTCGACGCGGTCCGGGTCTTCGGGGAAGCCTGGGCGGCCCTGCGCGGCGTGACCGTCGGACCCGGGCCACGCCAGCGCATCCACTCGTTGGAACAGGTCACCCTCCCCTCGCCGCTGGCACCCGGGACGGTCCGTCCGGCCGGACCGGAAGACATTCCGCTCGTCGTCCCCTGGTTGAAGGCCTTCGCTGCGGCTACCGGGCACCTGGAGACCGATGCGGCGGCGCTCGCGCTCCGTCTCACAGGAACGGGCCGCGACAGCCGCCTCGCCCTCTGGGAAGACGGCGGCCCGGTGTCGATGGCCGGATTCCCGGCGCGGACGCGGCACGGGGTGCGGATCGGCTACGTGTACACGCCCGACAAGCACCGGCGCAAAGGCTACGCGAGCGCCCTGGTGGCCACCCTCAGCCGCCAGGTCCTCGACTCGGGGTTCGGGCACTGCGTCCTGTACACCGACCTCGCGAACCCCACCTCGAACAGGATCTACCGCGCGATCGGGTACCGGCCGGTGCAGGACGTGATGGATGTCGAGTTCGGGTGACGACTTGTTCCGGCCCGGTTCCCTCCGGTAGCCTTCTCCCATGATCGATCTGCGCAGCGACACCGTCACCCGTCCCACCCCGGCCATGCGCGAGGCGATGGCCCAGGCCGTCGTCGGCGACGATGTCTACGGCGACGACCCCACCGTCAAGCGCCTCGAGGCCCGGACCGCGGAGCTGCTCGGCAAGGAGGATGCCGTCTACATGCCCACCGGGTCGATGACGAACCAGGTGGCGATCCGCGCCCACACCGAGCCGGGCGACCGGGTCATCATGGACATCGGGTCGCATGTCGTGCGCTCCGAGGGCGGGGGGCCCGCGGCACTCTCCGGCGTCACCGTGCAGCCGCTGCTGGGGGACCGCGGCATCTACACCACCGCGCAGCTTCGCGACGCCCTCGGCGTCACGCATCCGGGATCGCCCACCACCCTGACGCCGCCCGCGACGCTGCTCACCGTGGAGAACACTCACAACGGCGGCGGCGGGAGCATCTGGCCCCTGGAACTCCTCGACGAAGTGGTGGCGATCGGCCGCGGGGCCGGACTGCGCTGCCACCTCGACGGCGCCCGCGTCTGGAACGCGTCGGCGGCGACCGGAATCGCGCCCGCCCGTTACGCGCGCGATTTCGACACGGTCTCGGTGTGTTTCTCGAAGGCGCTCGGGGCGCCGGTGGGTTCGGCACTGGCCGGTTCGCGCGATTTCGTGGCGCGGGCTCGGCGGTTCAAACAGCAATTCGGGGGCGGCTTCCGCCAGGCGGGGATCATCGCCGCGGGGGCGCTCTACGCGCTGGAAAACCACCGCGGCGACCTCCCCCACGATCACGAGAAGGCGGGGCGCCTCGCCGATGTGCTGGTGTCGATCCCGGGGGTCGAACTCGTGCGCGAGCACGTCGAGACCAACATCCTGCGCTTCGATGTCCCGGGCACCGCGGCCGAATTCGTGGACGCGTGTTTGGCGCGGGGTGTCGCCATGCTGGTTTCGGGTAAGCGCGCCGTGCGTGCGGTGGCCCACCGGGACGTGTCGATGGACGACGTCAGGGCCGTGGGCGAGGTCGTGCGGGAGGTGCTGTAGCCGGCGGATCCCCGATCCGCGTCCCTCATGGCAACAATACGGTACATCCCCGCGTCTGCCTCGACCCCAGCGCTGGGTGGGCCTCGGCCGCTTGCGCAAGCGGAAAGCGCTGACCGATGGCGATCCGGATGCGGCGAGCCTCGATATGCCCGAAGAGTTCTCCGGCGGCCTCTTCCAGATCGGCCCGGCGCTCCACATGTGCCATGACGGAAGGGCGTGCCACGGTCAGACACCTGGCAGCCAGGCGCAGGATGTCGAGCGGTGGCACCACTCCCGAGGCGTTGCCGTAAGCAATCATCATGCCGAAGCGGGAGAGGCACTTCAGCGACCCCTCGAAGGTGGCCGCGCCGACGCCGTCG
>JAPOOQ010000206.1 GCA_026713345.1 Gemmatimonadota bacterium
TCAATGAAGTCTCGCCGTGTAGCCATTGTTCGTCCCTCCTTTGCGGTTGGTATGGGCAACAGACGGTTGCTCGCCTATTGTATCCCGGCGCGGCACCGATTGATCCATTGTTCAGAATGCCGGTTGCCCGCCGCCTGAGCAAGCACACACCCGCCGGGAGAAGACCGTGAACCAGCCTGCAAACCACCGCACATCGCCCCGTTTCGCCTCGCGAATCTCCGTCTGTCTGTTCGCCGGTGGCATACTCGCCGCCGGCCTGGCAGATCCCCTCGGCGCTCCGGCCACCCTCGCGGCCCAGGACACCGGCGACGACGCCTTCGCGCGCGCCACCTCGGCGCTCCGCTTCCGCACCATCGGGCCCACCATCATGGGCGGTCGCGTTGCGGAGCTGGCGGTCGTCGAGTCGGACCCGAGCACCTTCTACGTCGGGGTCGCGACCGGCGGCCTCTGGAAGACCGAGAACGCGGGGATCACCTTCGAGCACATCTTCAGGGACGAAGCGACCGCCTCGGTCGGCGCCGTGACGGTGGCGCCGTCCAACCCGAACGTGGTCTGGGTCGGAACCGGCGAGCCCAACAACCGGCAAAGCTCGCCGTGGGGCAACGGAGTCTACCGCTCCATCGACGCAGGGCGCAGCTGGACGCATCTGGGCCTGGAGGACACGCACCATATCGGCCGCATCCGGGTGCACCCGATGGACCCGGACGTGGCCTATGTGGCCGCGGTCGGTCACCTCTGGGGCGCGAATCCGGAGCGGGGCGTGTATCGCACCACCGACGGGGGCGAGAGCTGGGAGCTGGTCCTGTTCGTGGACGAGCACACCGGCGCCATCGATCTGGCCATGGATCCCGCCGATCCGAGAACGCTCTTCGCGGCGATGTACCAGCGGCAGCGGCGCGCGTGGGGCTTCAACGGCGGCGGGCCGGGCGGCGGCATCTACCGCACCCCCGACGGCGGGGACAGCTGGAACAAGCTGGCCGGGGGACTTCCCACGGGGGACGTCGGCCGCATCGGGCTCGACATCTACCGGGGTGACGGGAACATGGTGTTCGCGCTGGTGGAGGCGGACGCGCGGGGGCCCGGGCAGGGATTCGGCGGATTCGGAGGGGGAGGCAACGACGACAGGCAGACCGGCGTCTACCGCTCCACCGACCGCGGCGAGACCTGGGAGCACCTGTCCACCACCAACAACCGGCCCATGTACTACAGCCAGATCCGGGTCGACCCCAACGATCCCGAGCGGATCTACCTGGGCGGCGCCAGCCTGTACCGGTCGTCCGACGGGGGCCGGAACTTCACCCCCGACGCCGCATCCACCGTGCACCTCGACCACCACGCCCTCTGGATCGATCCGGCCAACTCGGAACACCTGATCCTCGCCGGCGATGGCGGCGTCTCGGTGAGCTGGGACCGGTCGGACAACTGGTACCAGCTGCGCAACCTGCCGATCGCGCAGTTCTACGAGATCGGCGTGGACATGCGGGATCCGTACCACGTCTGCGGCGGCCTTCAGGACAACGGCTCCTGGTGCGGGCCGTCGAATACGCTGTCCAACCAGGGGGTCCGCACCCGCGACTGGTACAACGTGGGCGGCGGCGACGGCTTCTTCACCGTCATGCACCCCACCAACACCGACCTCATGTTCGCCGAATCGCAGGGCGGGAACATCGCGCGGGTGAACCTGGCGGCGAACGAGCGCAAGTCCATCCGCCCCATCGCCCGGCCCACCGACGAAGACGACGACCGGTCGCTGCGCTGGAACTGGGACACGCCGATCCTGTTGTCGTCGCACGACGACCGGGTCGTGTACGTGGGCGCGAACATCCTCTTCCGCTCGCCGGACCTGGGCCTGAGCTGGGAAGAGATCAGCGGCGACCTGACGCACGCGATCGACCGCGACACCCTCGAGCTGATGGGGGTGCCCGGGGGCGAGGCGCAGATGTCTCGCAACGACGGCCAGTCCAACTACGGCAACCTGACCGCGCTCGCCGAGTCGCCCCACGATCCGGCGGTGCTCTACACCGGCAGCGACGACGGGCGCGTGCATGTGACCCGCGATCGTGGCGCCAGCTGGACGGACGTGACCGGGAACGTGCCCGGAGTGCCCGCCTTCACCTACGTGACCCGCATCGTGGCGTCCCGCGCCGCGCCGGGCGAGGTGTACGCGGTCTTCGACGGGCACCGGAGCGACGACTTCAACCCGTACATCTTCGCGAGCAGCGACTTCGGCGAGAACTGGCGGCAGATCACCAACGGGCTGCCGATGAGCTCGCTGAATGCGCTGGCACAGCATCCCACCGCACACAGCCTGCTCTTCGCGGGCAGCGAGGTGGGTGTGCACGTGTCGATCGACGGGGGCGCGAACTGGAATACGCTGAAGAACGGCCTGCCCACCGTGCCGGTCGACGATATCACCGTTCACCCGCGTGACAACGATCTGGTGATCGGGACGCACGGGCTCGGGATCTGGATCATGGACGACATCGCGCCGCTGCAGGAGCTGAGCAGCGAGGTGATGGCGTCCGCCGCGCACCTCTACCCCGTGCGGCGCGCGACGTCGTACAACATGTACACGCCGCAGGGCTGGACCCCGGGGATCTACGCGGCCCCCAATCCACCCGGCGGGGCCTGGATCCGCTACCACCTGGGCGCCGACGCCGACAGCGTCACGCTGGAGGTTCGGGACGGGGACATGGTCGTGCGGGAACTCGACGCCAGCACCGACATGGGCCTCAACCAGGTGATCTGGGACCTGCGCCTGGTGATGGACGGCCCCGACGACGAGCCCATGGGACCGGGCCCGCGCGTGCTGCCGGGGACCTACACGGTGGCGCTCACGGTGGGCGGGGAGACGATGGAGCAGTCCGTCGAGGTGCGCCTCGATCCGCGCGTATCGATCTCGCGCTCCGATCTGCTGGCGCGCCACGAGGCGATGCTGAGTTCGTACCGGCTCTCCGGGCCGCGCAACCAGGCCGCCCAGCGCATGCAGCAGATGATGCAGCAGGTGACCCGCGCCGAGCAGCGCGCCAACGACGCCGAGAGCGTCCCGGAGGACCTGGCCGAGGAGATCGAGGCCGTGCGCGAAGCGCTCCAGGAGCTGCAGGGCGACCTGGGCGAGGCCGGCGGAGGCAGCAACGTGTACGGGCAGATCGAGCGGTCCAGCACGCCTGCGACGGCGGACCAGCTATGGCGGATCGAGCAGTCCTGGGAGAGGCTGCCGGCCGTGATCGAGCGCGTGAACGAGATGGTCACCGAGCGCGTGCCGGCGCTGCTGGCGCGAATCTATCCGGAAGGACTGCGTCCCGAGGGACTTGAGGCGGTAGCCGTGCCGGGGCGGTAGGGGGCGGGGGGTAGCCGCGCCGACGGGGGGCATCCCTCTCGGCGCGGCTAGTCGCGCAGCTCCGTGAAGACGTAGGTGATCACCCCGCTGCCGGGGCGGTTGTCGATGTCCACGTACCCGCTGTCGACCATTTTGTCGAGGCAGGCCTCCACCTCCTTGAAGGTCTTGTCGGTGGCGATGACGCCTTCGGTCACCGTCAGGACGCCGCCCTTTTCCACCGCCGCCTTGAGCAGCTGGATCCGGAGGCTGCTGGTCCCCGCCGCCGGGGGCAATGCGGGCGTGTGCGGAGCCGCCGGCACCGTGCGCCGAGTCCGCCGGGTGGGTGCGGCCACCGGCGCCAGGGCGGCGGCGCGCGATTCCTCGACCCATCGCGGAATCGCGACCGCGTCCACCAGCACCCAGATGCCCACGATCATCAGGGGTACCAGTCCGATCACCAACGGGGCGGTGATGATGCCGCCCAACAACAGGATCAGCATCGTGACGCCGTGCGGACGGCCCAGGTAGAAGCGGTGGGCCCCCACCCATCCGGCGAACGCCCAGATGAGGTAGGCAAAGCCGGTGGACTTCAGCTCGGGGATGTGTCTGTGGGGTTCGTCCGGGTGGGTCGGGAGGTTCACGTTGACCGTGACTTCCCTCGGCGATTCCTTGTCCGTCACAACGCGTCCTTTCGTCAGGGGCCCTAATATATTACGTGTGCGACAACCGTGTCCTTCAACGCTCCAGCCTGCCGTACCTTCCGAGCACCTCGCGCAAGCGGTCGTGGGGCAGCGCGTGGACGGTCACGTTGTTCGCGCCGGTCATCGTCTCGGCCGCGACCAGCGCGTTGATGATCGCCTCCTCGGTCGCTTCGACGGTGGCCGCGAAGAGCGGGTTGAGGCGGCCGTTGGCGAGCACGCGGGCGTCGGCGGCCGGGGCCTCCTCGGAGGCGGCTTCCCGGTTGGCGGTCGAGAACGCGACGAAGATATCGCCCGAGCCGTTGGACGAGATGCTCCCGTTGCGGGCGAGACCCAGCGAAACGCGGCGGGCCATCCGCTCCAACTGGTGGGGCAGGACCGGGGCGTCGGTCGCGACCACCACGATGATGGAACCGTCGCGGTCGGCCTCGGCGGCTTCGCCCTCCAGCGGCACCCCGTCCCCCGGCGCACCTCCCGCCCCGGGCCGCTCCGGCATCAGGTCCGTGATCTCCTGCCCGACGGGCACGCCCGCCACCCGGAACGGGCCCCGGCTGCCGTAGTTGCACTGCACCAGGACACCCACCGTGTAGGTCTCGCCCGCCACCTCGGCGAGCCGCGACGACGTGCCGATTCCGCCCTTGAAGCGGTGGCAGATCATCCCCGTGCCGCCACCGACGTTGCCCTCGGCGACCGGTCCGCCGCGCGCGGACTCCATCGCCGCGATCGCGTCCTCCTCGGTCACGTGCTGGCCGCGGATGTCGTTGAGGGTGCCGTCCCACGTCTCCCCCACGACGGGCAGCGCCGCAAGCCATCGCCCCCCTCCCCGCTCGAGCCCCGTCGCCACACCCCGGCGTATCACCGCATGATGCACCACGCCCACGCTCAGCGTGTTGGTGATCATGACGGGCCCCTCCATGATGCCGGAATCGCGCACCCAGGTCGTGCCGGTCATCTCGCCGTCGCCGTTGAGCGTGAACCAGGCCGCGTAGACGGGGTCGGGGGTTTCGCGGCCGCGCGGCCATACCGCGGTGACGCCGGTGCGCACGGGACCCTCGCCGATCACCAGCCGGCCGCTTCCGCGGATGATCGTGGCGTGGCCGACCTCGACACCGGCGACATCGGTGATGGCGTTGAGGGCGCCGGGGGTTCCCTCGAAGGGGATGCCGAGGCCGCGCGCGCGGGGTGGCTGGGCGGTGGCGGGGGCGGCGGTGCCAAGCAGGAAGGCGGCACAGGCCAGGACGGGTCCATTCCGGAAAACCCGGTGATGGGTTGATGTCCTGCGGCCGACTATGTCGTATGCTCTCGTCTTCATTAGCCTTTCCCCTGGCTGAAGTCACATCACTCTACAAACCGAAAAGGAGAACCATTTCATGAATAGAGCCCTTGGCGACCGCGAGAAAGCGATGGTGGCCGCGGCACGGCTGGCGGCCCACTACGTCGACGCCGCCATCAAGGCCGGAGTGGACGAGGACGAGATCGGCGGCGTACTGCACAAGGTCGCGAGCGAACTCACGAACGTGGAGTTCTGGATCACGGACGAGAATGGTCGCATCATACTCGGCTGTCACCACATGGACTTCATTTTTCCGGACGATCCGGACGCCGGATCCCAGGCGGCGCCATTCGCCTCGCTCCTCGACGGGACCGAGACGATGGTGGTACAGGAGCCGCAGCCGCGGGAACTCGACGGCATGGTCTTCCAGTACGTCGGCGTCCCGGGGGTCGACCAACCGAGGATCGTGCAGATGGGAGTGCCGGTGGGGGGGTGAGCCACCGTTGTCGTCGCCTGCTGCCTGCTACGCGACCCAGCCGCGCATGGCGGCGGTGCGGGTAGGGCCGAGAGCCTCGACGATGCGCTCCTTGGTGCCCGGGGCGCGGGGGGCGGTGTCGGCATCCCCCCGGGAGGGCCCGCCGGCATCGCCTGGGAAGGGCGGCGCGCCGGATCGCCCCACCAGCGTGATGGGCTGGTTCACGTACAGGGGCGCCAGCGCGCGATAGCGGAAGCTGGACGGGGAAGCCGGGGCGTGTCTGTCGGCGGCGGCGAGGAGGAGGAGCGCGGTGAGCGGGCCGTGCACGAGGAGCCCCGGATAGCCTTCCTGCCCGGTGGCGTACAGGTGGTCGTAGTGGATGCGGTGGGCGTTCCAGGTGAGCGCGGAGAACTGGAAGAGCGTGACGGTGGTGGGGAGGAAGGTCTCCGTCCAGGCCGCCGATAGCTCGCTCGTCCGCTTTGACTGGTCCGGCCCCGCTGGCGATCCCACCTCTGCTGCCTGTCCCGGCGCCGCCTCCCGGTATGCGATTGTCTGCTCTTCCTCCACACACTCCCGGCCATCCTGGAGTACGGTCTGGCCAACGGTGACGAAGACGAGCCGGCCGCTCTTCCCCTGCTTTTCCTTCACGTCACGGACTTCGGACCTCAGTTCGGCCATTTCGCCCAGCAGAACGGGCCGCAGCGAACGCAAAGTTCCGCCGGCCCACATCCGCCTCGGCAGATCCACTTTCGGCATGAAACCGCCCCGCTCCTCGTGACCGTCGGCCGCCAGGGCGGCGGCGGGTCTCGGTTCTCGGAAGTAGAACCAGTGCCAGCCAAGCGGGAGCGGGTCGCCGCCGGTGAGGGCGTCCTGATCCCGGTCGAGGAGGCCGAGCATGGCCTGGCTCGGCCAGGGCACGAGGATGTCCCTCCGGACCCGGGTTCGGCCGACCGCGGCGGTGGCGGGGTGACTCATGCGGTTGCTCCCGGGCGCGCCCGCTGCAACACGCGGCGGGCCGCTTCGACAACGGGCCGGTCCACCATCCTTCCGGCGAGCGCGACCGCGCTTCCGCCCGCGGCCCGGTCCGCCTCGACGATCTCGCGCGCACGCCGCACCTCGTCGGCGGACGGCGTGAACACCTCGTGTATCACCGGGATCTGCGCCGGGTGGATCGCCACCTTGCCGGTGAATCCGAGCCGGCGGGCCCCGATCGCCTCCTCACGCAGCCCCGACATCTCGCCAAAGTTTCGCGAAGGCATGTCGATGGCGTCGAGCCCGCCGAGCGCCGCGGCGTGCACCACCCGGGAACGCGCGTAGAGCAGCGCCTCCCAGCGGGGCTCGGCACCGAGTTCGATGGCCAGGTCGAATCCGCCGAAGATCAGTGCCGTCACCGAGTCGCACGCGGCGACTCCCTGCGCGTTTTCAAGCCCGCGCGCCGTCTCGATCAGCGGAAGCAGCGCGGCGGCGGGCAGCGCACGCGCGGCATCCTGTACATCCAAACCCGTCCTCACCTTGGGGATCATGAACGCGTCGGGCGACGGACAGGAGGCCAGGGTGGCCGCGTCGCACGCTCCTTCGCTGCTCGTCTTGTCGTTCACGCGCACGACAAGCAACACCGGGGACGAGGTCCGGTTACCGTAACTGTCCGCGGGCAATGGGGAAGACTCCGTAGCGCCCCCTTCGCCGGGACCTCGCGACCGCTCGGTCAGAAAGCGTGCCACCGCCCTGCGCGCCCTGTCCTTGCCGCCGGGGGCCACCGAGTCCTCCAGGTCGATGCACACGGCGTCCGCGCCTGCCGCGAGGGCCCTCGCAAACCGCTCCGGTCGGTCCCCCGGCACGAAGAGAATCGAGCGGCAGGCGGGGAATCCGCCGGAACCGGCCTCCGGCATGGTGGGATGGGTCACCGGGACGCCCCCCTCAAAACGACCTGGGCATCCCCAGCACATGCGTCGCCACATGGCTGAGGACCAGGTTGTTGGCCACCGGCGCCACCAGATACAGCCGCGCTTCCCTGAACTTGCGCTCGACCCCGTACTCCGTCGCCATTCCCCAGCCGCCGAAGGTGTCCATCGCCACATTGGCCGCCTTCCACGCCGCACGCGACGCCAGGTACTTGGCCATGTTCGGCCCTTCGCCGCGCACCTCGCCGCCGTCGTACTCGCGAGCCGCCTCGTCTCGGATTGCCGCCGCCGCGCGAACGTCCATGTAGGCATCCGCGATCGGAAACTGGACGCCCTGGTTCGTCCCGATCTCCCGGTCGAAGACCTTGCGGGCGCTGGCATAGTCGGATGCGCGGTCGACGAAGTAGAGGCCGTCGCCGATCGACTCGGATGCAAGCAGGATCCGCTCCGCGTTCATCCCCGACATGATGTAGCGAAATCCCCTGCCCTCCTCGCCGATGCGGTTGGCGGCCGGGACCTCCAGACCGTCGAAAAAGACCTCGCAACTCTCGTGGTTGATCATCGTGTCGATCGGGTTGACGCGCACGGAGTCGCCCGCTTCCCGCAGATCGACGATGAACACGGACAGCCCGGCAGTGCGCTTCTCCACCTCGTCGATCGGAGTCGTGCGCGCCAGCAGGATCATCAGGTCCGACTGCCGCACCCGCGAGATGAAGACCTTCTGTCCCGTGACGACGTAGCTGTCGCCCTTGCGCTCGGCGAAGGTGCGGATGCGGGTCGTGTCGGACCCGGCGTCGGGTTCGGTCACCGCGAACGCCTGCAGGCACAGGTCACCCGCGGCGATGGACGGCAGGTAGCGCGCCTTCAGTTCCTCCGACCCGTGCCGGAGCAGCGTCCCCATGGTGTACATCTGCGCGTGACACGCCGCCGAGTTGGCACCGGAACGGTTGATCTCCTCCAGAATCACGCACGCCTCGCGCACCCCGAGGCCCAGGCCCCCGAACTCCTGGGGGATCAGGCAGGCCAGGTAGCCCGCGTCGGTCAGCGCGTCGACGAATTCGTGCGGGTAGGCGCGGGCCTCGTCGGCACGTTGCCAGTAGTCGTGGCCGAAGTCGGCGCAGAGGGCCCGGACGGCTTGCGCGAGCTGGTCGCGGGTGATGTTCACGGTCGCCGCGGGGCCCTGGCTAGTGTCCGGTCGAGTGCATGTCGCGTCCGCCCTCCACATGCTTGATCACGCGGCCGCCCAGCATCACAAACTGCACGTCCTGCGTCGCGGCGATGTCGTCGAGCGGATTCCCCGGCACGGCGATGATGTCCGCGAGCATCCCCTCGGCCAGGCGGCCCCGGTCGGGCGTGCCGAGCAGGTCGGCGGCGTGGATCGTCGCGGTGCGCAGCGCGTCGAGCTCGCTCATCCCCAACGCGACGTAGATCCCGAACTCGCCCGCGTTCTCGCGGTGCGGGAAGCCCCCCGCGTCGGTGCCGAAGGCGATCGGCACGCCGCGCTCGATCGCGCGCTCCAGGCTGACCCGCATCACGGGCAGGATCTCCTCGGCCTTGGCGCGGACGAGCGCCGGTAGCGCGTCCAGGTCGATCCGGTCGGCGAGATAGGTGGTCGGGACGAGGTAGGTGCCCTTCTCGACCATGAGGTCCATGATCTCGTCGGTGAGGACCGAGCCGTGCTCGATGGAGGCCACCCCGGCCTGCACCGCCGCCAGGATCCCCTCGGGGCCGTGCGCGTGGGCGGCGACCCTGATCCCGTGCCGCGCGGCCTCGTCGACCATCGCGGTGAGCTCCTCCAGCGAGTACTGCTGGGCGCCGACCGGGCCCTCCATCGACAGCACCCCCGCCGTCGCGCAGGTCTTGATCACCTTCGCGCCGTGCTTGATCTGGTAGCGGACCGCCTCGACCACCTCCCAGGGCCCGTCCGCCACCCCGTCCTCCGGGCCGCCCTCCAGGATGCCGGGCGCGAACCCCGTCACATCGCAGTGCCCGCCGGTGACGCCGAGCGGGTTGCGCGACGGGATCACCCGGGGCCCGACGACATCGCCGCGCTCGACCGCGTGACCGAGCTCGACCGTCACGTCGCCGCCGAAATCCCGCACGGTGGTGAAGCCGGCCCGCACGGTGAGTCCGCCGAAACGCACCGCGTTGATGGCGTAGTACGCCTCGGTGCGCGTCACCGCGTCGGTGAACGAGGTCGCGCTGATCTCGCTCGCGAGGTGCGTGTGCGCGTCGATGAAACCGGGCAGGAGCGTCACGTCGCCGAGATCCATGTCGTGCATGGAGTGCGGGACGGTCTCCGGGTTCACCGCCGTGATGATGCCGTCCTCGACGACGAGGACCGCGTCCGTGTGCATCTCGCCGGTCGCGACATCGAGGAGACGCGCGGCGCGCAACACCGTGACGCCTGCGTAGTGGTCCCCGTGCATCATGTGGCCGCCCTCCTGCGCGAGGAGGGGCCGGGGGGCGGGGAGCGCCGTAAGCACGAGGGCGGACGCGAAGACGAGGGCGGACGCGCCAAAGAGGGCGGACGGTTTGGAATTCGGATTCGTCATGGCCATTGGTCGGTTAGGGTTCGGAAGTGTGGCGGACAGGGCAATTGATCCGGCCCCGCAGCGGGGCGCAAGCGGCGGAAGCGAGGCGCCGGGAAGGCGCGTTCGCCCCGGCGACATACATTGGAATGTTCGAGTCGACGAAGACCCTCACGAGCGGCCGGCCTCGATCTCGCCGATCATGGCGCAGCTAATGTATCATCAATGGCCCCACCACCGTTTTGTATATTTGTCGGCCACCGAGAAGTCTTCCAGCCCACAGGAACCGCATGAACGATTCCCAACCAGCGCCGGTCCAGCTCCGTGACCTGTCGATCGGGTACCGCCGCAACCAGCCCGTCCTCGGAGGACTCACGGCCGATGTCGTGTCCGGAGAGGTCCTCGCGATCGTCGGCCCCAACGGATCCGGCAAGACGACCCTCTTTCGGACGCTGCTCGGCGTTCTCGATCCCCTCGGCGGCGAGGCCTCCGTCGACGGCCTCACTCCTGCGGACTACCGCCGCCGGCAAGGCCTCGGCTACCTCGCGGAGGACACTGCGATGCCGGAGGGCTGGACCTGCGATGGGGTCCTGACGCTGGCGGCCGCGGCCGCGGGCCCGGATGCCGACCTTAACAACGCCCTCTGGCTGGCGGGCGTCGACTACGACACCGCCGTGCCGGCCAGCGCCCTCTCCAAGGGAATGCGGCGGCGCCTCGCGCTCGCGGTGGCGCTCATGCGGCCCACCAGCCTGCTCATTCTGGACGAGCCGGAGTCCGGGCTCGATCCCGGCCAGCGTATCCGGCTGCGCAAGCGCATCGAGAGCATTCGCGGCCGCATGACGATCCTGGTCGCCAGCCACGACCTGGGCGAAATGGCGATGATGAGCGACCGCGTTCTCCTGATCGACCAGGGACGGGGCCGGCTCGTCGAGCCACCGGAGGGCGGGTTCACACGCGACTTCCTGGAACAGGAATTCATGGGGCTGGAAGGAGCGGTGTCATGAGCATTCTGAAAGCGACGCTGCGACACCTGCTCCGCCGCAAGTGGATGCTCACCCTGGTCGTGGTGCTGTTTGGCACGGCGCTGGTGGTGCTGACCCACGTGTACGATGTGGCTGGAATCATCGAAGCGCGGGACGCGGCTTTGGAGGCGATGCGGGAGGGCCGGGAACCTCCGTCCGACGAACAGATCGAGGCGATGGCCCAAGGGGCTGGAATCGGCGTTCTCTTTCAGGTGCTGAACTTCTTCTTTTCCCTCGGCATCGTGCTGGTGGGAATGCTCATGCCGAGCGGCGTGGTCGCCAACGAGCGCCGCAGCGGGGCCATCATGCTGTGGGCACAGCACCCGATGCCGCTGAGCCGCTTCTATCTGCAACAGTATTCGGGCATTCAGCTGACGAACCTGGTAGCGCAGGGCCTGTTCGGTCTTGCGGCCGTCCTGGCCGTCCTGCCGGTCGGAGCGTTCCCCGCGACGGAGACGGGCGTGTTCACGCGGATCTGCCTGCTCGGCGCCATGGCGTGCGCGGTCAGTTTCGCCATAACCGCGCTGGGGATCCGCCGCGCCGCCTTCCTGGCCCTCGCCTACTACGCGGCGTCGAGCCTTGCGGCCGGCATCATCAGCGTGGGAACGCAATTCGGTGTCACGGGCACGACGAAGGTGATCCTGGACGCGCTGCCCTTCCTGATCTTCCCGGAAGCGGCGATTGGAGACCTGGTCGTCGGCTTCGAGTCAGGGGTCGCCTGGGACTGGGACGCCACGGGCATGGTCCTGTATCACTTCGCCCTGTGGACGGCGATCGCCTGGCTGGGACTGCGCAGAATCGAACGTAAGCCGCTCAAGCTCTGACGCGGGCGGGCGCACACCTTCCCCCGGCCCGCCGTCAGGCGGGGGGCAACTGGTAGTACATCGTGACTTCGAGGCGCGTGTCGATCACCAGCGACACCTCCGCGCCGCGCGGCAGGTGGAGCGCCGTGGTCTCCGCGCAGGCATTCGGCCCCTCGCCGCGGCACTCCTCGACGCGGTAGGAGGAGCTGTTCAGCCCGTCAAACCACAGAAGCTGGTGGGCCAGCCGGGACGGATGCCACGGGATCGTCACCGACTGCTCCGTGCTGCCCCGCACAAGACCGACGCGCACGGTGACAGGCTGGGTCGCACCAGATGCCACGACGCGCTCCATGGTAACCACCCGGTTCGTCTGGTTGTTAACGTGCACGGTGATCGCCTCGTCGCCCCCTTCCTGTCCCCCCCCTCCCGCACCCGACGCGCAAGCGCCGAGCGCCAACACAAGAGCAGGGAGTGCAAACACCATGGGCCCCATTCGGATCTTCCTGGGCGATTCCATCTTCAACCTTCCTTCCGCGTCTGGAAGTGTATTGGGTGTGACGCCTTCTTCCGTTGCGTGGGCTCCACATCGTTCACAGTGGGCCGCGGTGCCAGCGGTTGTCAAGCGTGATGCGGCGGGGCACAAGAGTCGAAAAGCGGCGGCCCCGCGACGATTTCCCTACGTCGCGAGACCGCCGCTCCAACCACCCCGGGCCAATGGACCGGGCTGGCCTTACCGCCTCCGGTTCACCGGTTCGATACCGGTGGTACCATCGTGCCCGGGAACGGGAAGACGATGGTCGGGGGCCCGCCCCCACCTGCCGGCGCCACATTGTTCGCCGGATCCAGCATCGTCTCGATGCGGATCACCGAATCGACAAAGTGCAGCCTGGTGGCCTCGTCCCTGTTGTTCATCGATGCGGATTCAAGCTCGTCCTTCAGCGTCATGAGCTGGCCGCGCGCGAACGGCGCCACGTCCGACGCCATCGCGTTCTCGTCCATCATCAGGTCCTTCATGCGGTCCAGGTAGGCGCGCTGCAGGTTGCGCCGGTACGCGTCGGTGGCGCGGCCGTTCATGGCCTCGCGCCAGACTGACTCGCGCAGGTCGTCGAGCATCTCGCCTAGCGTGTAGGCGCGGTTGCCGTGGAAGGCTTCCTGCTCCACGAGGCGCTTCATGCGGGTCACGTTGAGCACCTGGTTGAGCGCGCTCGACTGCCGCCCGGCCACCTGGTCGACCGCCCCGGTCCCCTGGATACGGTCCAGGATGTTGGAGTCGAGCATCCACTCGGGCGTCGAGAAGACCTGGCGGTCGAGGTATTCCAGCGCCCGCTTCTGCTTGTCCTCGGGCACCATCTCGAAGAGCACGCCCCGCTGGCCCTGCCGCTTCCGCGTCTGCACCACGCCGCCGATGTTGGCCACGACGTGGCCGGTGTAGCGGCCCCACTGGGTCACCACGTTGCTGTACAGCTCCTGAAGCTGCGAGTAGTTCTCGCCATCCTGGTATGTCCAGTCGGTCAGCCTGTCCATGATGCGCTGCAGATTCTGCACGCCGTAGTCCGATGCGCGCATGGCGTCGTCGCCGATCGCCTCGGTCAGCGCCGTCGGGTCCGCGCCGGTGGGCGACGAGAACAGGTACGTCCGATCCCGCTGCATCTCCGCGACCATCTTCCTGAGCGGTTCCTTCTCCGAGCTGCGGTCCATCCCGCCGTAGTGCCGGTAGCCCCACTCGATGGCGAACTTGTCGTACGGTCCGATCACGGGCGTCAGACAGGTGTTGTCGCCCGGCTGCGCGACGTAGTTGAAGCGCGCATAGTCCATGATCGACGGCGCCACCCCGTTTTCGCAGACGAAGCGCGTGCGCAGCTGCTCGACCGAGTACGCCGCAGACGCCTGCATGTTGTGCTGCAGCCCGATGGTGTGCCCGACCTCGTGCGCCGAAACGAAGCGGATCAGCTCGCCCATCACCTCGTCGGGGAACTCGATGCCGCGCGCGTCCTCGTTGACCGCGGCAGTCTGCACGAAGAACCAGTTGCGCAGCAGGTTCATCACGTTGTGGTACCACTGGATGTCGCTCTCCAGGATCTCGCCGGTGCGCGGGTCGTGCACGTGCGGCCCCGACGCGTTCTGCACATCGGAGGCGAGGTAGCGGATCACCGAATAGCGCGCGTCCTCGGGGCTCCAGTCCGGATCGTCGGTCGGAGCCTCACGGCCCACGATGGCGTTGCTGAACCCTGCCGCCTCGAAGGCGACCTGCCAGTCGTCCACCCCCTGAATGAGGTAGGGGACCCACTTCGGCGGCGTCGCGGGATCGATGTAGTAGACGATCGGGTTGACCGGGTCCACGAGTTCGCCGCGCGCGTACGCCTCCGGATCGCTGGGCTCCAGTCGCCAGCGCGTGATGAAGCAGCGGGTCTCGGCACGCTGCGTGTCGAGCCCGAAGTCGGTGCGGCTGTTGCTGAAGAAACCCACCCGTTCATCGCACAGGCGCGGCTCCATGGGGTCGTCCGGCAGGAGCAGCATCGAGTGATGCATCTCCATCGACAGCGTGTTGCCCGCCGAGTTGGACGGCGCCTGCGTGGCGTCGTAGGTGACGACCCGGCGCACCTCGACATTCCGCGGGTAGGCGTTCGCGCGCACGATGTAGGTGCGGTCGCCGTCGAGGCGGCGCACCCCGTATGCGTTGCGCCGGAAGCTGGCGAGGCCAAGCAGCGACATGTCGCTGGTGAACATTCCGGTGACCTCGATGACGGCCGCCGTCGAGTCCTCGGACATGACTTCGATGTCGAAGGCCTGGAGGATCGGCTCGAAGTTCGAGTTCGCGACCGCCCCCGCGATCGCGGTCGTGTCATCCGCGATGTTCGTGTAGCTGACAAGTCTCAGGAAGATGCGCTCCTGATTCTTCTCCCACCTCACGGTCGAGGTATTGGTCTTCGACCCGCCGTACCCTACGCCGGTGGGCGTGCGCGCGATGCGGGTGAGCAGCAGCATCTCCCGCCCCAGCATGTCGAGGGGAATCTCGTAGAAGAGTTCGTCCTTGATCATGTGGGTCTTGAAGAGGCCCTCGGTCGTGATCGCGTCCTCGGTGATCACGTCCGTGTACTTGGTGGTGGTGTCGGCTTCCTCTTCCTCGACCTCGGTGGTGTCCGGTTCTTCTTCTTCCTGCTCCTGCACGAGCAACAGCCCGGAGGACGAGGCGGCCGCAAGGCGGTCTGGAGCCGGCAGAGCGAGTATGCCGGCGAGCAGCATCAGGAGGAGTGGGGTAATGAGTCTGCGCATGGTTTTCCTTCCCGGAGTTGAGGTACTGGCAGGTCCAGCAAAACTAATGTAGTCAAAGGTTCCGCCGCCACCGGCAGGGATCGGGCGCGGCGTGACGGCGGCACGAGACGGGCATTCCGGCGCTATCGCGGACCCTCCTCTTGCCGGAAGTCCGCGCGGAACAGCGCCCACGTCCCCGGGTCGAGGCGCACATCGGCGGGTTCGGCGCCGACCGGGATCACGAAGCGGTGTGACGGCCCGTCGATCCGGACGGTCGTGACCTGGACCGGGAGCGGGTTTCCTGCGGCGTAGACGCCGACCTCCAGCGGGACTTCGAAGGGAGCGCCCGGCTGCACCTGACGGAGTTCGATCTGCACCGCGCCGGCCACTGGGTCGTACCGCCAGGACCCCTCGAAGGCGGGGTTGCCGCCTCGCCGCAGCCACTGATCGAAGAAGCCCTGCAGATCGTCGCCCGAGGCCTCCTCCATCGCGTGCATGAAGTCGTCGGTGGTGGCGGTGCCGTTGAAGTGGCGGGCGTAGTAGAGGCGGATGCCGCGCCAGAAGGCCTCGTCGCCGAGCCGGCCCCGCAGCATGTGCAGCACCCAGGCGCCCTTCTGGTAGGTTGCGACGCTGGTGACGCGGGACATGTCGGTGAGGTCGTCGTGGACGATGCGGTAGTCGGGGTTGTCGTCGTACCAGCGCCAGACCCGGTCGGCCGCCTCGCGGAGCCCCGCGACGAAGTCGTCGCGCCCGTAGGCGTGCTCGCGGAAGAGGAGGGTGAAGTAGGTGGCGAAGCCCTCGCTGAGCCAGACGTCGTCCCATTCGGACTCGGTGACGGAGTTGCCGAACCACTGGTGCGCGATCTCGTGGATGATGACGTTGCGCCAGCGCACCGACCGCTCGCCCGTGACCGAGTTCTCGCCGTACATGAGCGCGGTGGCCGCCTCCATGCCGCCGCCGGTGGCCGGCGAGGTGATGTTGGCGAGCTTCTCGTAGGCGAAGGGGCCCACGTATTCATCGTAGAAGTGGAGGACTTCGATGGTGGGCACGGCGAAGTCATGGAAGCCCGCGTCGCGGTCGCGCGCGTAGACCCAGGTCTGCACGGGGACGCCGTTGAACTCGCCGAGGTGCTGCACCGCGAAGCGCGCCACCCCGACCACGTAGAGCCAGGGCGAAATCGGCACCGACTGCGTCCAGTGGGTGAGGCGCATGCCGTCGCCGACATCGGTCTCCTCGACGAGCCGGCCGTTCGACACCACCTGGTAGTGCGCGGGCGCCGTGATCACGAACTCGCAGGTCGCCTTGTCGCCGATGTGGTCGACGGTGGGGAGCCAGTTGCGCGCCCGGTTGGGCCAGTTGTCGCTGAAGAAGGTGCGCTCGCCGTACTTGTTGGGGCCGATGCGGAGGCCGGAGGCGGGGATGCCGCGGTAGCTGACGGTGAAGGTCGTGCGGGCGCCGGCGGTGCCGGGGGATGGGAGGGTCACCGTGAGGATGTCGTCCTCGTGGCGGTGGGGGAGCGGGTCGCCGGAGGGGGCGGTGACGGCAAGGACCTCCATGCCGGGGGTTGGGGCGGCGGCGGGGGAGGGCGGCGTGCGGGGGCCGGACGGTTCCGGCGGCGCGCGGCCGATCAGGTTGAGAGGGACCTCGGTGACGCCGTCGGCGGTGAAGCGGAGGGTGACGGTGGTCCGCCCGGAGATTTCGTCCGTGTCGTCACGGAGGGTGAGTTCGAAGCGGTAGGCCTCGATGTCGACGCCGGGCGCGGGGGGGGGGGGGGGGGGGGGGGTCGCGCTCCCCCCCCCCCCTGGTGTGGGGGGGGGGGGGGGGGGGTTTTTTAGCCCCCCCCCGATTCTTCGGGGGGA
>JAPOOQ010000207.1 GCA_026713345.1 Gemmatimonadota bacterium
GCCAGCTGCCGAACATCGACTGGAGGAGGAACCAGATCGCCACCGCGACGAGGATGATGGCCGTACTCAGGACCCCTGCGGCGCGCCCGAAATCCGCCTGGGTGGGGAGACTCCCGATCTGCGCCATGAAGACGCCCCCGAGGAGCCCGAGAATGCCCAGGACGCCGAAAACGCCGAATCCCGGCACGACAAAGACTTCGACTCCGATCAGGATGAGGCCTATGGCGACCAGGATCAGGTCCTCCGCGCCCGCGAGCCCGACGAGGAGATGTGCTCCGAAGAAGAGCGCCAGCGAAAGCACTCCGGCCGCCCCCGCCAACCCGAATCCGGACGACCGGATCTCGACGAGCAACCCCAGGAACCCGAGCGAAAGCAGGAACGGCGCGATCACCGGATTGGTGAAGAAGCGCACGATCCGCTCGGCCCAGTTCACCTCCGCGTCGACCACTTCCGCCCCCTCCAGCCCGATGGCTTCCAGCACCCCGTCCCAGTCGGCCACCACCTGTGCATAGCCCAGCCGCGCGGCCTCCTGGGTCGTGAGAGTCAGCAGCTTGCCTCCGTCGACCACCCCCTCGATGGCGAGCTCCTCGTCCACCATCGCCTCCGCGATCGCCGGGTCCAGCCCCCGCGCCTCCGCCAGTGCGCGCATCCGGGCACGCATCGCGGACACCATCTTCTCCGACGCCTTGGTGCCGCTCCCGTCCACCGGCGTGACCGCACCCATGACGCTGCCGACCCGCATCAACATCCGCTCGGCCGAGAGCGCGATCATCGCCCCGGCGGAGTAGGCGTGCATGTTCACGTACGCATAGACGGGCACCTCGGCGCGGCTGATCGCGGCTGCGATTCTCTCCGCGGCGTCCACCCTCCCGCCGGGCGTCTCGATCTCCAGCACGACCGCCGCCGCCCCCGCGGCCGCAGCCTCGGCCAGCGCGCGCTCGATGAAGGGCGCGAGGCCCATCTCCACGTCGCCCGCGACGGGCACGCGCACCACGGTCCGCTGCGCGGCGACCGGAACGGCGCCCGCGAAGAGGGTGGCTGCCACAAGCCCGGACCAGATTCTGTTCATGACCCCTAATTTCTCCTGCCATCGTTCGTGCACTCGAAGCGTGCGGTCATCCACCCGAATACGGAGCAGGTGGCTCAGTCCTTCAACGTCGAGCGGCGACACCTTCAATGTAATCGCCGCGGGAAGGCCGTGCGCCGGTCGGGCCATCCCGCCGGCGGGCCCGCCCCGGTCGGAGGGCCATCCCGCCGGTCGGGCCGCGAATGTTATCTTTCTGCCTCACCCCAGCCCAAAGGAAGCCCCCGTCCGATGACCGAGAATACCCTCGTTCGCTACTCCGACGCCGGCGGCGGCGTCGCCCTCATCACCCTCGACGACCCGCCCGCCAACACCTACACCCACGAGATGATGCGCCAGCTGGACGACGCGATCCTGAGGGCGCGCTTCGCCGACGACATCCATGTGATCGTCCTGACCGGCAACGGCGAGAAGTTCTTCTCCGCCGGGGCCAACATCGGGATGCTGGCGAAGGTGACAACCGGCTTCAAGTACTGCTTCTGCCTGCACGCCAACGAGACGCTCAACCGGCTGGAGCACACGCCGAAGCTGACGATCGCGGCCCTGAACGGCCACACGGTCGGCGGGGGCCTCGAAATCGCGATGGCCGCCGACATCCGCATCGCGCGCGCCGGGCGCAGCATGTGCGGCCTCCCCGAGGTCAACCTGGGCGTGCTCCCGGGGACCGGGGGGACGCAGCGACTCGCGCGGCTCGTCGGCAAGTCGCGGGCGATCGAGCTGATGACGACCGGCCAGACCTTCGGCTTCGACCGGGCCGAGGAACTCGGGATCGTCAACCAGGTGTGGGAGACCGGGACGCCGGACGAGTTCATGGACCGGGTCGTCGAGTACGCGCGGGGATTCTGTCCACCGGCGCGGGCTTCGAAGGCGGTGGGGCTCATCAAGCGGTCGGTGCAGACCGGCGCCGAGATCCCCTTCGAGACGGGGCTGGCGCTGGAACGCGAACTCCAGCAGCAGCTCTTCGCCAGCGAGGACGCGCGCGAAGGGCTCAGCGCCTACGTCGAGAAGCGGAAGCCCGACTTCCAGGGCAGTTGAGATGAGCGAAGACATCCGCACCCGCCTCTGGATCGGCAACGAGTGGGCGGACGCGGACGGAGGCCGCACCTTCGCGACGGTGAACCCGGCGACCGACGAGGTCATCGCCGACGTGGCCGAGGCGCGTGCAGCGGATGTCGACCGCGCGGTGGCGGCGGCGCGGGCGGCGTTCGGAAACAGCGACTGGCGGCGGATGAACCCGCACAAGAGGTCGCGGCTGCTGTGGAAGCTGGCGGACCTGGTCGAGGCCAACGCCGACGAGCTGGGACTGCTCGAGACGCGGGACAACGGCAAGCCGTACTTCGAGGCCCGCCGGATCGACGTGCCGAGCGTGGCCCAGACTCTGCGCTACTACGCCGGGCTCGCCGACAAGGTGCAGGGCGACACCGTGCCCGTACCCGGGCCCTTCCTCAACTACACGCTGCGCGAGCCGGTGGGCGTGGTGGGCGCGATCATTCCGTGGAACTTCCCGCTGTCGATGGCGGCCTGGAAGGTGGCACCGGCGCTTGCCTGCGGGAACACGGTGGTGCTCAAGCCCGCCGAGCAGACGCCGCTGACCGCGCTGCGCTTCGGGGAACTGGCCGCGGAGGCCGGGTTCCCCCCCGGGGTGCTGAACGTGGTGCCCGGCTACGGGGAGACGGCCGGCGCCGCGCTGGTGCGTCACCCCGGTGTCGACGCGATTTCGTTCACGGGCTCGACCGAGGTGGGCCGGACCATCATGCGCGAAGCCGCGGCCACGCTGAAGAAGGTGTCGCTGGAGCTGGGCGGCAAGTCGCCGAACATCGTATTCGCGGACGCGGACCTGCGCGGGGCCGTGAAGGGCGCCTCGATGGGCGTCTTCTACGGCAAGGGCGAGGTGTGCGCGGCGGGGAGCCGCATCCTGGTGGAGAGCGCGGTGCACGACGAATTCGTGGACGGGCTGAAGGCGCTCGCCGGGAAGGCGACGGTGGGCGACCCGATGGCTCCCACGACGCGCCTCGGCGCGATCGTCAGCGAGGAGCAGCTCGACCGCGTGATGGGGTACATCGAGGCCGGCAACCGGGACGGCGCGAATCTGGTGGCCGGGGGCGAGCGGGTGAAGGTGAACGGCCGCGGCAACTTCGTGAACGCCACGGTCTTCCGCGATGTCGACCCCGCGATGACGATCGCCCGCGAGGAGATCTTCGGACCGGTGGCGGCGGTCATCCCCTTCGACGACGTGGACGACGCGGTGGCTAAGGCCAACGATTCCCTCTACGGGCTCGCCGCCGGCGTCTGGACCCGGGACATCGGCAAGGCCCACCGCATGGCCGCCGAGATCGAGGCGGGAACCGTCTGGGTCAACACCTACAACCAGTACGCGCCCGGCTCCCCGTTCGGCGGCTACAAGGAGAGCGGCTTCGGGAGGGATCTGGGCTTCCAGTCGGCGCTGGAGAAGTACACGCAGCTGAAGAGCGTCTGGGTGGCGCTGGACCGGTAGCGGGGGACCGGTGATTCAACGCCGCGATCGCCCTCGGTGGGCTCGAGGGGCTGGCACGGAAGCGGAACGCAATGCGTGAAGCGTGGATCATCGACGCGGTCCGCACCCCGATCGGGCGGCACGGGGGGGCGCTGGCACCAGTTCGCCCGGATGACTTGACGGCGGTGACCATCCGCGCCCTCTTCGAACGCAACTCCTTCCCCGCCGACCGCCTCGACGACGTGATCATCGGTTGCACCAACCAGGCCGGCGAGGACAACCGCAACGTGGCACGGATGGCGCTGCTCCGGGCCGGGCTGCCCGTCGAGGTCCCCGGCCAGACGGTGAACCGGCTCTGCGGCTCCGGTTTGCAGGCCGTGGCCGGCGCCCTGCACGCGGTCCGCGCGGGTGAGGGCGACGCCTTCATCGCCGGCGGGGTCGAGTCCATGAGCCGGGCGCCGTTCGTGATGCTCAAGCCCGAGCGCGGCTACACGCGCGGCGCGCCCGAAGTTGCGGACACGGTGCTGGGGTGGCGCTTCGCGAACCCGCGCCTGCCCGATGAATGGACGATCAGCCTGGGCCGCACGGCCGAGGTGGTCGCGCGCGAGTACGCCGTGACGCGCGGGGAGCAGGACGCCTTCGCGGCCGCGAGCCAGCGCAAGGCCGCGGCCGCGGTCGACGCCGGGCGCTTCGACGCCGAAATCGTGCCGGTGAGCGTGCCGCGCCGGAAGGGCGACCCACTGGTGGTCGCGCGCGACGAACACCCCCGGTCGGGCACCACGGTGGAGGCCCTCGCCCGCCTGCGCCCCGTCTTCGAGCGCGACGGGACCGTCACGGCGGGCAACTCGTCCGGGATCAACGACGGCGCCGCCGCCCTGCTTGTGGTGGAGGCGGAGACTGCACGAGCGCACGGCCTGGAAGCGATGGCGGTGATTCGGGGGGCGGCGGTGGCGGGGGTGGAGCCGCACCGCATGGGGATCGGGCCCGTCCCGGCGACGCAACGTTGCCTGGCGCGGACCGGCGTGTCGCCCCGGGACCTCGACCTGATCGAGCTCAACGAGGCCTTCGCCGCGCAGGCCATCCCCTG
This sequence comes from Gemmatimonadota bacterium, assembly GCA_026713345.1. Classification (GTDB taxonomy): domain Bacteria; phylum Gemmatimonadota; class Gemmatimonadetes; order Longimicrobiales; family Gaopeijiaceae; genus Bin94. The sequence goes on from JAPOOQ010000207.1 coordinate 4,645, forward strand.
CATCCGCGAGCTGGAACTCGACCCGGACCGAGTGAATGTCAACGGCGGCGCGATCGCACTCGGCCACCCGGTGGGGTGCTCGGGCGCGCGCATCCTCGCCACCCTGGTCCATGAGATGGGC
>JAPOOQ010000208.1 GCA_026713345.1 Gemmatimonadota bacterium
ATGAACAGACTCAAACTGCTGGTGGCAGCCGTACTGCTCGGTCTGCCTCTCGCCGCATGTGACGGGGGTACGAAACCCCCTCCGATGGGCGAGATCAACGGCCAGGTCCTGGTCGAGAACGAGGGGATTGACGGGGTCTCCGTCACCCTGAGCAGCGGCGCCGCAACCACTACGAGCGGGGGTGGGCATTTCTCCTTCATGGACGTCGAAGGGGGCACCTACACCGTCACGATCAGCGGCTACCCGGACGATGCCAGCTTCGACGCCACCACGGCGGAAGTGACCATCGCCACCTCCGGCCAGACCGCCGGCGCAAGCTTCAAGGGTTCCTGGATCCGCACCGCCACCCTCACGGGCATGGTGACCGTCGAGGGCACGGGCCTTCCGGGCATCACCGTGAGCATCTCGGGGCGCGAGGAAGACCAGATGCTGACCGACGACAACGGCCAGTACACCTTCACGGGCCTGCGCGCGGGCAACTACACCGTCGAGATCACGGGCTTCGATGCGACCGACGTCGCGTTCTCGGCCACGTCCAGCACCGTTGAGGTGTCAGTGGCCGGGTGGGAAGTTTGGAGCTTCGACGGCACGTTCGTGCGCGAGTCCACCATCGCGGGCCAGGTCATCATCGAGGGCAACGGGCTCTCCGACGTGACCGTCAGCCTGCAGGGCATGGGCGCGGAAGAAGATGTCATGACCGACGATGGCGGCCAGTACACCTTCTCGAACCTGCGCGCCGGCGAGTACCAGCTCGCGATCAGCGGCTACGACACCAACGAATACGGCTTCTCGACGACCTCGGCTACGGTCCGGGTCGAGCACGGCCGCACCGCCAACGTTCCGTTCGAGGGCATCATGCTCCGCACCGCGACCATCATGGGCCAGGTCAGCGTCGAGGGTGAGGGCCTTGCGGACGTGACGGTCAGCCTGAGTGGCGAGGGCGAGAGCCTGACCACGATGACCGACAACAGCGGCCAGTACGCGTTCAGCGATCTTCCGGCCGGCAACTTCCAGGTCGGGATCAGCGGGTACGACACGGACGACTTCTCGTTCGAAGCGACCTCGAAAAACGTCGCGCTCGCGCTTGGCGAGACGGCGACGGTTCCGTTCGAGGGCATCCTGCTCCGGACTTCCGGCATCAGCGGCCGGGTCAGCGTTGAGGGCGACGGCCTCGACAGCGTCACCGTGACGCTTTCGGGCGACGACCTCGAAGAGGACATGGAGACCATGACCGACGCGACCGGCCAGTACGCCATCGCAGGTCTGGCCGAGGGCGACTACACGGTCGCGATCTCCGGCTACGACGACGTCTCGTACGACTTCGAGACGACCTCGATGGACGTGACGCTCGGCGACGACGACACCCAGATCGTCAACTTCATGGGGACGCACGACCGCACGGCGAGTCTCAGCGTAATGATGTTCGTCGACGAGGCGGGCAAGAACGACGCGTACGACGACGGCGAGTCGGGATTCCCGACGCCTCAAATGCTGGCGGCGGCAGCCCAGCTCGGAGTGCCGCTGGATCTGCTGGGGCAGTTGGTAACACTGGCGGGCCCGGGAGTCCTTGACACGCAGTCCGGCACGGTAATGCGCGACGGTACGATCGTCTTCTCGGAGCTCAAGGCGGGCCAGTACCAGTTGATCGTTTCCAACATCCCGGCTGCGGCGCTGGCCGCGCTGCCGGCCCCGTTGGCAAATGTTCTGCGGGACTACGCCTACGGCGGACCCGCCACGGGTTATCCGCAGATCATCGCAGTCGGCCAGCAGGCATCGCAGAACGTTCCGTTCGACATCACGCACACGACGGTCAACTTCGGGGTCACCCTGAAGGCCGGCGAGAACAGGGGCGCGCCGCTGCCTGGCGCCACGGTCACGCTCTACTCGGACGCGGCCGGTGAGCTCAAGATCACCGACGGCATGACCGGCGTGACCGGCGGGGCGGCAATCCGCATCGCGCGTGCAGGCACGTCCGGCAACACGGTCTACGCGGCGGTGGCAGCGCCCGAGGGCAGCTACCACACGTCCGGCATGATGCAGCCGGTGCCGTGGGATCCGAAGTATCCGGCGACCGTGGCCACCAACGCCGCCGACATCGTCAACCTGAAGGCCGACTTCTCGTTCAGCGGCGTCACGATCACGACCGACTTCGGTGGTGGCAAGGCGCTCGGCGGATGGGCGATCACCATCGGTTCCGACAAGAGCGCGGCTGCCGACACCCCGGACAAGCTCGGCGCTGACGGCTCGGAGTCGTACTCCGAGGTCGTGATGGCCGACTCGCTGCCGGTGACCTACACGGTCAAGCTTGCATCCAACCAGGACAACACGCTGGACGGTGGCGAGAGCTACAAAGCCGATTCACTGATGCACACGCACACCGGCCTTTCGCTGCCCGCCAAGATGGACGCGGGCATGTTGCAGGCCCAGTACACGACCCAGACGCTCAAGGTGTACGTACATCACGAGCGCGACCAGGTCACGGGTTACACCGGGAACATCCTCGGCGGTGACGTAAGAAACACCGGAACGGTCGATGTGGACATCCGTCACATCGAGCGGTCGAGCGGGCGTTCCCGCGCGTTCAACCCGAACACGGAGTGGAACTCCGGCGGGGGCCGCTACTCCAACGCCAACGGCGTGGTGACCTTCCGCCGCGTGCCGGCGAACGCACAGGTCATCGTCCAGGCGAGCCTGAACGCGGACGCGGGCAACGTCAGACTCCTACGTCCCGACGAGCTTGCCACGTACACCGATGTGGCTGGCAACGGCATCGAGGGCGGCGCATTTGGCGACAACGGCGGCTACCACCACACGGTGGAGCTCTGCCCGCTGAAGCGCACGGACCCGACCGGCCAGCGGTTCGGCGATTGCGCGTCGTTCGCCTTCGTCAGCACCCATCTCGTCTACGGCCAGGTGTGGAAGCACGCCTTCTACCCGGCCTCGTCCGGCGACGGGTGGACCGAGTACGACCTGCGGCATGTGCCGGGAACATCGGTCACGTTGGCCCCGGTCGATGGTGAGAACCTTGCGGGTGACGGCGAAGGCTTCACGGCCGCGTCGCGAAACGCCCCAGGCGGTCTCGACGAGCGCAAGCAGTTCAGCTGGGGCCAGAAGGCTGCCGGCGTCTACAAGGTCACCCCGACGCCCGGCTGGGTGGTGCAGGTGGGGACACCTCACAACGCCGTCGCCCTGGGCAGCAGCCTCAACCCGCTCGCGGGCGATCTCCAGCTCGACGTGACGCCGACGACGGGCTTCGTCTACGGCCGCGTGACCGGCAGCGACGGTTTCGCCGTGGCAGACGTGACCGTTCATGTCAACGGCGTTACGGTTACGACCGACGAGTTCGGCCGCTACTACGCGGAGGGCTTTGGGGCCCAGACGCGCACAATCAACCGCGTGCGGTACGTCAACAAGATCTTCGTGGAGACCAACCACGAAGGCCACAACGCCACAAACACCCTCGGCGAAGTTGACTTTGCCGCGAACACCCCGATGGAGGTCAACGTCACCATCGCTGGCTCCACCGAGACCGCCACGATCAGCGGCAAGGTCACCGCCGCCGGCACCGGTAATCCGGTCAAGGGCGCGCGGATCTGGGTGGACTACGGCAACGGCGCGACGAATCCGCAGGGCGTAAGTGCCAGGACCGGCCTGCTGACGGGCGACGACGGTACCTACTCGGCCACCGTAGTGGCGCAGCCCGCGGGTACGACGGTTGCGATCAGCGCGACGAAGTCCGACATGTCATTCACGCCGGCTTCGCACTCGGCCTCGGCCATCGAAGGATCGGCGATTTCCGGAATCGACTTCACCGGCTTCCTGAAAGCCACGATTTCGGGCAGGGTGGTTGCTGATGGCGGCGGACCCATGAGTGGGGTGACGCTGACAGCGGCGCAGGTGGGCGGATCGGCCGCCGACACCGCCGTGACCAGCGTGACCGGCACCTACAGCCTCCGTGTGCCGTTCGGCAGCTACGACGTTGAGGCTTCGAAGGACGGCTACAACTTCGCCCCGGCGAGCCAGCGCGTGAACGTCGGACCGGGCGAGAGCAAGCCGATCGACGACTTCCAGGCGACGGCCATATCGTCGGACGCCATGCTGAGCGCGCTGAGCCTCAGCGCCGGAGACCTGAGCCCAACGTTCGTGGGCGATGTCTTCGCGTACACGGCCAGCGTCGGCAACGATGTCGAGTCGACCACCGTGACGGCGACGGCGAACGACGCCGGAGCCGGAGTCGCCATCAGTCCGGACGACGCTGACGACGCCACGGACGGGCACCAGATCGATCTCGACGTGGGTGACAACGAGATCACCGTAACGGTGACCGCCGCCAACGGCGGGACAGCGGATTACACGGTGACCGTGACCCGGGCAGCCTCGTCGGATAACTCGCTGAGCGCACTGAGCCTGAGCGATGTCACTCTGACGCCGGCGTTCGCCAGCGATGTCTTCGCGTACACGGCAGATGTCGCCAACGAGATCGCGTCAACCACCGTGGAGGCGACGGCCAACGACGCAGACAACGCGAGCGTCAGCATTGCACCCGCGGACGCCAGCATGCTCGAAATGGGGCATCAGGTCAATCTTGACGTGGGCGACAATGTCATCACCGTGACGGTAACGGCTGCAGATGGGACCACGCAGGACTACACGGTGACCGTGACGCGGCCCATTTCGACGGACGCGACGCTGAGCGCGCTGAGCCTGGACGGCATCACGTTCAGTCCGATGTTCGCCAGCGGCACAACGGCGTACACCGCGACAGCCGGGTACGATGACGCAGAGACCACGGTCGACGCGACGGCAAGCCACAGCGCGGCCACCATGGCCATCGTTCCCGCCGACGCCGACGCAACAGCGGATGGGCACCAGGTCGCACTGTCTGTTGGCTCCAACGTCATCACCGTGAGGGTCACTGCCGAGGATGGTACCACCCAGCAGGACTACACGGTCTCGGTGACGCGGGACGGCGCTCCCTCGTCGGACGCGACGCTGAGCGCGCTGACCCTGAGTGGAGTGGACCTGACCTTCGACCCAGCCACAACGGACTACACTGCGAGCGTCGGCAACGATGTCGACGAGACGACTGTGACGGCGCTACAGACCCACAGCTCGGCCAGCGTCGCCATCAGTCCGGCGGACGCTGACGCCGACGCAGCGAACGGGCACCAGGTCGCCCTCGGCGTGGGTGACACCGAAATCACCGTGACGGTAAGGGCCGAAAATGGGGCCGAGGAGGAATACACGGTGACGGTGACTCGGGCCATGTCGTCGGATGCGACGCTAGGGGAGGTGACGGTGAACGGCGGCATGCCACTCGAGCCCGACGCCAGCGGCAACTACGCCGCCGAGGTGGAGTACGAGATCGCCGTGGCGACGATCGTCACGAACGCGAACAGTAGCGCGGCCAGTGTGGTCATCGTTCCGGACGACGCGGATGACGCGGCGGATGGGCACCAGGTCGCTCTGAATGTCGGCGATAATGCGATCTCTGTGGTGGTTTACGCACAGGACGGGACCCGGGCGGACTACACGGTCACGGTTACGAGGGCGGCGGCGGACGTGTCGCTGAGCGAACTCACCGTGGACGAGACACCCCTTACGCCCGACGGGGACGGCAACTACGCGACCGAAGTGGCATACAACGTAAACAACAACTCCGCGGTGGTGACGATCGCCGCGACGGCCACGGATGAGGCCGGCGGTGCCACGGTGGCCTACAGCGGCACCGACGCCGACGACATGACGGATGGGCATCAGGTCGCCTTGGCCGTCGGCCCCAACGTGACCACGGTTACGGTCACGGCCGCGGACGGGTCGACGACAGCCGACTACGACGTGACGATCACCCGCGCGGCGGACGCGTCGCTGAGGTCGCTCACCGTGAACGACGAACCGGTCGATCCTGACGGAAACGGCGACTACGTCCACAGTGTCGCGTTCTCCGATGTAGACGTGACTGTGGTCGCGATGGCTTCGGATCCGGCTGCCACGGTGAGCTACAGTTTCGACAACGACGAAAACACGCCGGGTATGCAGTGGCTTGACTTGGACGTCGGCCCAATGAATTTCGCCACGGTGACGGTCACGGCCGCGGACGGGTCGACAGCCGACTACGACGTGACGATCACCCGCGCGGCGGACGCGTCGCTGAGCGAACTCACCGTGAACGAAACGGCCCTTACGGCCGACGCGGACGACAACTATGCGACCGCGGTGGCAAACGACGTCGACATGGCGACGATCGCCGCGACGGCCACGGATGAGGCCGGCGGCGCCACGGTGGCCTACAGCGGCACCGACGCCGACGACATGACAGATGGGCACCAGGTCGCTCTGGAAGTCGGCGCCAACATGTTTACGGTGACGGTCACAGCCAGCGACGGAGGGTCGCAGGACTACGCCTTGACGGTGACCCGCGGGGACCCCTCGCCCGCAATCCTCATCTCGCCGAGCGAACTGTCAATGGGCGAAGGCGAGGAGGCTACCTACATGATCAGGCTGGCCACCGAGCCAAAGGCTGACGTGACGGTGGACATCACCAGCGCCGATGGTACCATCTCGATCGACGGTACCGGGGACCTCAGCCTGAGTACACTCTCCAGGACGTTCACGCCGTCCAACTGGGACAGAGCCCAGGATGTGACAGTCACGGCTGTCGAGGACGACACCGACTTTGACCCCGGGGAGTTCACGCTGACCCACACGCCCACAAGTAGCGATGCGGACTACGGGACGGCGGAGGACCTCTCGGTTGCTGTCACTGATGACGACGCGACTGGCGCTGCGGTGACGGTGAGTGCGCTCACCCCAGACCCAATTCCCGAGGGTGACGAAGGTACCTTCACGGTGGTGTTGGGCGCGGTGCCGTTGGGCGATGTCACAATAGCGATCACGGCGCAGGACGGTCGCGACGACGATGTCACCGTGTCAGACGCCGAATTGACGTTCACGACGGAAGACTGGGATCAGGAGCAGACAGTAACCGTTACGGCCGATGATGACGATTTCGACACCGACGTGGATGCCGTGGTTCTGGCAATCGTGGCGAGCGGCGGCGGCTACGACGACATCGTGGGCGACGGCGACAACGCCAATGACGTTACCGTGAACATCACGGACGACGACGATTCCAACATCATGGTGTCGCCGGCCGCTCAGCAGGTGCTGGAAGGCGGGCAGGCCACGTTCAACGTCAAGTTGGCCAGCAATCCGGGAGGTACCGTCAACTTCACGGTAACATCCGCCACCCCTGCTACGGCGGCTCCTTCGAGCCCCTTCCTGACCTTCGACGAGAACAACTGGGAGATGGACCAGCAGGTTACGGTTATGTCAACAGACAACGAGGAAGAGGCCATCGGCGGTACTAGCAACGTGGCAATCACTGTCGCCGTCGTTGCATCGGCGAACGAGAACGGCTACGCCTCGGACTCGGAAGTCCCCGATGCCATCCACACGCTGACGGTGGTTGATGACGAAACCGCCCAGATGATGCTGAGCGCGTCAGTGCTCGAAATCGAGCAGGGCGCATCCGCATCCTACACCGTTAGGCTGACCATGGCGCCGGCTTCCGGCGAGACCGTGACGGTAAGGGTGACTCCTGGCGCAGTGGGCCTCAACATCAACCCAGCCGTGATCACCTTCACCGACGCTGATTGGGAAACCCCCAAGCAGATTGACATCACGGCGCTCGATACCGGGAGCGAGAGTGAAGCCAGTATCACCGTGACGAACGCCGCGACCAGTAGTGACACCACTGACGGCGAGTACGCCGACGGCGCGACGTCTACGGTGTCGGTCACGGTCCCGGCGGCAAGCTAACCCGGAGAGGACAGTAGAAATGCGGTTGGCGGCTGACCGCTGAGATGGAAGGCAAACAACAGCCGTAGCAGTAGGGGATCGCCCCCGTCCGGTTCGCCGGGCGGGGGCTTCCCCGTTCACGGAGGTGTTGCAAGACAGGAGTGCAGAGTACCGGTGAGATCTCGATCGCTGGCAAGGACGAAGGGGCACGGACGTGACCTGGAGTGACCTGCGCGAAGTGGCGGTGATCGAATGCCTGACCACGGGCCACAACGTGAAGCTGGACCGGATCCTGTGGTTGGCTGTGGTCTTGCTGGATCTGCAGAGTGACGACGATTCGGGGCCCGCCGTGTTCGAGGCCCTTTTGGACCCGAGGATCCCTGTCCCGGCCGAAGCGACGCTCATTCACGGCGTCACAGCCGTGCATGTGGCGGGTCAGAGGCACTTCGGGCAGATTGCACAGGAGGTGCGGGACCTGATCGGCGACCGCCCGGTGGTCGGATTCAACGTCCAGTACGCCGCGGGGTTCCTGGACGCCGAGATGGGCCGACATGGTGAGAAGACCTTCTACGGGGCCACCACGCACGATATTCAGGCTGTTCTCCGCGACGCATGGGGATACCGGCCTACTCTGTCCAACGCCGTCACTCGGCTTGGGATCAGGCGGGAAGAAGGTTCGAGAGCGGTGAGCGATGCGGTCGCCACCGCCCGCCTGGCCAGAATCCTCGCAAGCATGCCTCTCGACACCCTCGCGAACCTGCCGGGTGACCGCTGGGTCGACGAGGATGGTGACCACGGCGCCGCGCCGGCGACAAGATCCCAACTGGCTACCATCAGACACCTGGGCGGGGACCCTGGAAGGGTCAAGAGCACACGACAGGGTGACAAGATGATCGACGCACTCAGGCGGGGCATGCGGGAGAAGACGTCTGCCATGGGTGAGAACTCGGCGGAGTCCACGGGAGCGAGCATTCCCCGAATCGAAGGGGTGTGGTTGGTGGCCGTGGTACTGGCTGCGATTGCGGCGTGGTTCTTCCTGTAGGTCCCGGCAGGTAGGCGCCGTTTCCGGTTCCTGGCCGGCGTCTCCCACACAGTTGCCCCACTTGTACTATAGACATACTATTTATACTATATCTATATATACAGTGTTTTGCGTCGAGCGACCGCCGGGCCTCTTCGCCAATCCTGCCCTTGGCAAGCGTCAGAACCGGCAGTCCTTGATAACTGGAGGGATACCCGATGACGCGCCCCAAGCGGCTCACCGCCAGGTTTGTTCGGGGCGTGAAGCGTGCTGGACGTTACGGGGATGGGCGCGGCGGGCATGGGCTCTCGCTGCTGGTGAAACCCACCAAGGCCGGGCGGCTGTCCAAGACCTGGGCGCAGCGGCTCCGGATCAACGGCAGGGGCGTCAACATCGGGCTCGGGTCCTATCCGGTGGTGACCCTCGCGGAAGCGCGCAGGGCGGCGCTCGAGAACCGGCGGGCGACGTTTCAGGGGCGGGATCCGCGCGCGGGCGCCACACCCACGTTCGCGCAGGCGGCACGGTACGTGATCCGCCTGCGCCGCGCCTCCTGGCGTCCGGGCAGCAAGTCGGAGGCACAGTGGAATGCGAGCCTGGAGGCCTATGCCTACCCCGTGGTCGGGGACGTTCCGGTGGACGAGGTCACGACGGCCCACGTGCTGGCCGTGCTGACGCCCATCTGGAACGGGAAGCGGGTCACGGCCCAGCGGCTGCGGAGCCGGATCAGCTACATCATGAAGTGGTGCATCGGCGGCGGCTACCGGAACGACGATCCCGCCGGCGAGGCCATCACCGCCGCGCTTCCCCATAAGGTCAAGCGCAAGCGGCACTTCCGGGCGCTGCCGCATCAGGAGGTGGCGGGGGCGGTCGCGAAGGTGCGAGCTGCGAAGTCCTGGCCGGGGATCAGGCTGGCGCTCCAGTTCCAGGTGCTGACGGCGGCCCGCGCGGCCGAGGTGCGCCGGGCGACCTGGAATGAGATCGACCGGGAACAGCGCGTGTGGACGGTGCCCGCGAAACACATGAAGTCCGGACGCAGGCACCGGGTGCCGCTGTCGACTCAGGCCCTCGATGTGCTGCGCGAGGCACGCAAGCTCCCGGCGGCCTCGAAGCTGGTGTTCCCTTCCCCCCGCGGCGGGACGATGGGGCGCAACGCGCCGGCCACCCTCGCGCACCGTCTCGAGCTCGGATGCGTGCCGCACGGGTTCCGGTCCAGCTTTCGGGACTGGGCGGCCGAGACGGAGGTCAGCCGCGAGGTGGCGGAAGCCGCCCTGGCCCATGTCGTCCAGGACCCGGTCGAGGCGGCCTACCGGCGCACCGATTTCTTCGAGCAGCGGCGTGCCGTGATGGAGCGGTGGGGGGGTTATGTCATGAATGGGACCCCCCTTGTGTAATAGCGATAAAGTTATTGTATTATCATTTGTGATGCCCCTGGGTGCCCCGTTTGACAGTGTGCAAGCTTGTATGCTGGAAGTGATAACCAATTTGCAAGCAAACTCATATATTTGTGACACAATTGCAGTTATGCGGACATCCGGGCACTACGGGGTCTCCGTCACCCTGAGCAGCGGCGCTGCAACCACTACCAGTGGCGGTGGGCACTACTCTTTTCTAGATGTTGAGGGTGGAACCTACACCATCACGATCAGCGGCTACCCGGACGATGCCAGCTTCAGCGCCACCACGGCCGAAGTGACCATCACCACCTCCGGCCAGATGGCCGGCGCGAACTTCAGCGGGGCCTGGATCCGCACCGCCAGCCTCATGGGCATGGTGACCGTCGAAGGCACGGGCCTTCCGGGCATCACCGTGAGCGTCTCGGGGCGCCAGGAAGCGCAGATGCTGAC
>JAPOOQ010000209.1 GCA_026713345.1 Gemmatimonadota bacterium
CGGCAAGCTTATGCCGGGCGACGTAGCGAAGGCCCCGTCTACGGACGCGGCGTTGCCTCCGACGGACGCAGCGGCAATGGCGCCGGCGGGCGCCCCGTCACCCGCTACCCAGGACTGCGGTCTGGCCCGCTGGCACGGTCAGCCCGCCATCGGCCCCTCAACGGGGAGCAGTCTATGGCAGGGCGAGCGCATTGATTGGGGGTGGGCAATGGTGTGCCTTTGGGGGGAAGGTGGTGGTGGTCGGACGGAAGGAGGTGACTCCGCGCCGCGGTAGCGGGAAGCTGGCGGCTGGCTCTACCCCTTCATCCGACTCCCGGAGGGGTCGAACACCGCCGTGGTCCCGGCCACCCCGCCGACCGCCGCGACCGTGACAGGGAAACACTCGTTCATGTACATCACCTGCAGCCGCTTGCCGGCGTGGGCGTGCTCCACCGGCAGGTAGGCCATCAGGAGATACCTGCCTACGGAGGGGCCCATCCCGGCGGAGGTCACGCGGGATTCCCTTCCCTGCGGGTCCACGATGCGCTCGCCCCCCAGCGTCAGGATCGGCTCGTTGCCGCCGGTGGGGAAGCGCGGGTGGCCTGAGGCGCGCGGGTGGCTGCGCGGGTGGCTGCTGGTGTGGTCGTCCATGGTGAGGGTGCAGATCTTCGCCGCCGGGCCCCCTTCGCGGGCCTTCAGGTACGCCTCCTTGCCGATGAAGTCCGCCCGCTTCACGCGGGGCCGCGCCAGGCCTGCTTCTACCGGCGAGTATTCCGACGTGAGCTCGGCGCCCATGAGCAGGTAGCCCTTCTCCATGCGCCCGGTGGTGCCGTAGACGCCGATCCCGACGGGGCGCGCGTCGAAATCGCGGCCCGCGCCCCAAATCGCGTCCCAGAGCGCCAGACCGTGCTCGGTGCGCGTGTAGATCTCCCAGCCGCTCTCTCCCACGTAGGATATACGCATCATCGCAACAGGGATTCCGTCGATGAGCGCATGCCGTACCGAGCCATACGGGAACTCCTCCTGGCCGAGTCCGCAGTCGGCAACCCCCGAGAGCATCGACCGCGCGTCCGGCCCCCACACCCCGAGGGTGGTCATCGCCGACGACCGGTCCTCGAACCGGACCGACCCGTCCGCGGGCAGGTGCTTCCGGAACCAGAAGGCGTCCCGCGCGCCGTCGAACACGCCGGTGACGATGCGAAACCGATCCGCCGCGAGCCTCTGGATGGTCAGGTCGGCGCGGAAACCGCCGTCAGGCGTCAGCAGCGGCGTATAGATGGAGCTGCCGACAGGGCGGTCGCACGCATTCACCGTCATCCTCTCCAGGTACGGGACGGCCCCCGGCCCCGAAACATCGAAGATCTGGAAGGCGCCCAGATCCACGACGCCCACCTTCTCGCGCAGGTGCAGGTGCTCCGCATTGATGATCGGCGACCACCAGCGGCGGTCCCACTCGTGCGGGCGGTCCGCGACATTGTAGCGCGCAACCAGATCCTCGTTCGATGTGTACCACTGGGGGCGCTCCCATCCCCGCGCCTCGAAGTACTCGGCCCCCAGCGCCTCGGTGCGGGGGTGAAACGGCGACCGGTTCGCGCCACGTTCGGACTCCCACTGCTCGCGCGGATGCACGATCCCGTACGTTTTGGGGAAATGCTCACGGCAGCGCGCGCGCACGTGATGTTCGGTGCGTTCGTGCGGCTGGAAGCGCGCGACGTCGGAGCCGTGCGGGTCGAGGAGGCGCGGGTAACCGTAGGTCATCCACTCGGCGATGAGCTGGGCCGATCCCGGGCCCTCCCGCACCCAGACTGCCGCCGCCGACCAGAGGTTCGCCACCTCGGCGGTTTCGCCCAGCAGTTGCTGGGTATCGGGCGTCAGCGAAAGCAGGCCGTTGACGGCATACTCCATCTCGGCGCCGGCCAGCAGCTCGCCCATGATCTCGCGCGCGTGGTCGAGCTGGGGCGCGAAGTCGCCCGGCGTGAAGGGTAGCTCGGTCGGGGAACGCTCCGCCTCGGCAACAGTCGGGATGTCGCCGGGATGCATCAGGATGGGGCGATGCGCGTACGAGCCCACCTCCATCGCGCCGTAGCTTTGCCGTTCGTACATGAACGAGTCCATGTCGCGCACGATGGGGTAGCCGATCTCGTTGCCGGTCCCGACAAGGAGTTCGATCGGGCCGAAATCGGCCATCTGGTGCACCGCCGGGGTGAGCGGGATCGTGGCGCCGGCCATCTCGGCGATTCGCGGGCTCCAGACTCCGCAGGCGATGATCGCGTGGTCCACTTCGATGGTGCCGCGGCTCGTCTGCACGGCCCGGATGCGCGGACGCCCGAACGGCCCGGGGTCCACCTCCAGACCTGTGACTTCCGTCTCATCCAGCACCGTCAGCACGCCCCTGGCCAAGGCCCGTTCCCGCATGATCCTTCCCGCCCCCACCGAGTCCACCACCGACACGCTCGGGGTATGGAAACCACCCAGGATCACGTCCGGATTGACGAACGGCACGCGTGCGACCACCTCCGCGGGCGTCAGCAGCTCGCTCTCGATCCCCCACACCTTCGCCGAGGTCATCCGCCGCCGCAGCTCCTCCATGCGCTCTTCGGTGCGCGCGACCTCGACGCCGCCGCAGGTCGTGTTCATGCCGAGCGCTTCGTACTGGCGCTGGCTCTCGAGCGTGATCAGTGCGATCTCGCGGCCGTGATCGGTGGGAAAGATGAAGTTGGACGCGTGGCCGGTCGATCCGCCGGGGTTGGGGAGCGGGCCCTTGTCGATCAGGACGAGGTCGTCCCAGCCGAGTCTGGCCAGGTGCTCGACCAGGCAGTTGCCGACGATGCCGGCGCCGATGACGGCGACTTTGGCTCTCGGGGGTGGGGTGCGGGGTGAGGTCATGGACGGAGCCCTTCGGCGGACGCTCTGGAAATCGAGTCGGCGACAGCGTTGCACTTGACGGAGATTTCCCAGTGGGTAATACTGAATTGTCTTACTTGGTAATACCGCAGCACGGGAAAGGGTAGCGTCATGGTGGGCATCTCACTGAAAATGCCGGAGCCTCTTGCCGCGGAGGTCGCGGCCGTCGCAAACCACAGGGGCATAAGCAAGTCGGCGCTGATTCGCGAGGCCATCGAGACGTTCCTGAACGGGGATTCCGCAGATCATCCCAGGTCGGCTCTGGACCTGGTGGCCGATCTCGTCGGGGCTTGCGAAGGGCCCGGGGGCCCGTCCGTCCACAAGAAGTACATGGAAGGCTTCGGTGAGTGAAGTCGGAGATCATTCTCGACACGGGCCCCTTGATCGCCCTCCTGAATTCGCGAGATCCTCATCACCGGTGGGCAAAGAAGCATTGGGACGAGATCGAACCCCCATTGCTTACCTGCGAAGCGGTGGTCTCCGAAGCATGCTTTCTCGCCCGACGTCTCGTCAACCGCGGTCCGGAAAGGGTGCTCGAATTCGTCCAGCGCGGGGCACTTGACCTGACGTTTCCGCTGGTCACGGCTGGTGAAGAAGTACCGCGACGTTCCCATGTCCCTCGCCGACGCTTGTCTCGTCCGAATGTCCGAACTCCAGCCGGCCAGTCCGATCCTCACCCTGGACCGCGACTTCACGATCTACCGAAG
>JAPOOQ010000210.1 GCA_026713345.1 Gemmatimonadota bacterium
CCTTGCCCTCGACGGTCACCATGCCCATGAGGCTGGCGGTGCGGATCCAGGAACCGCTGAAGTTTGCGCCGGCCATCTGGCCGGAGGTGGCGATGGTCACTTCGGCGGTCGTCGCGTCGAAGCTGGCATCGCCCGGGTAGCCGCTGATCGTGATGGTGTAGGTACCCCCTTCAACATCTAGAAAAGAGTAGTGTCCACCGCCACTGGTCGTGGTTGCGGCGCCGCTGCTCAAGGTGACGGAGACCCCGTCGATCCATATTTCCAAGTAACATCAATATCGTCAATGTGATATAAACTGAACGATATTTTGGTTATCATTTCTGCTATCATGAATATCCGCGGTGTCCGACGGGCGCTCCAAGCCATAAATAATCGTCATCTAATATAAATAAGAAGTACTACGCAAGTACCCCTCAGATGACGTAGTCGCCCCACTGTTCCATCACGGAGCGCCGCTGCTCGAAGAAGTCGGTACGCCGATAGGCGGCCTCGACCGGATCCTGGACGACATGGGCAAGGGCGGCTTCAGCGACTTCGCGGCTCACCCCCGTTTCGGCCGCCCAGTCCCGGAAGCTGGACCGGAACCCGTGCGGCACGCATCCCAGCTGGAGGCGCTGGGCCAGAACGGCCAGGGTGTTGCGCCCGATCACCCCGCCACGCGAGGAGGGAAACATCAGGTTCGAGACGGACGGGAGTTCGCGTGCCTCGCGAAGCACGTCGAAAGCCTGGCTGGACAGCGGGACACGGTGCCGTCGTCCGGCCTTCGTGTGTTGTGCGGGGACGTTCCACACCCGCTCTGTCCAGTCGACCTCATCCCACGTCGCCTTGCGGATCTCGCCCGCCCGCGCCGCAGTCAGTACCTGAAACTGGAAGGCCAGGCTGATCCCCGGCCAGGTCTTCGCCGCACGCACCCTTGCGAGTGCCTTGGCCACCTTCTGATGGGGTAGCGCCGGCATGTGTTGTTTGTGATTAACATTTTGGGGCAAAACAGCAGTCACGGCGTCATCTGCGGGATCCTCGCTTCGGTATCCGCGACCGATGCACCACTTCATCACGTGACTGATCCGCGCCCGCAGCCGCTGGGCCGTGACCCGCTTCCCGTTCCAGATCGGGGTGAGCACGGCCAGCACGTGGGCGGTGGTGATCTGGTCCACGGGCTTGTTGCCGATCACCGGAAAGGCATAGGTCTCCAGACTGGCCTTCCACTGGGCCTCGGACTTGCTGCCTCGGCGCCAGGAAGCGCGGCGCAGGCGGATCACCTGCCGGGCCGCCTCTTCGAACGTGGGGGTCTTGCCGGCGCGCGGATCTCCTCCCCGGAAGGTCACGCGCCGGTTCTCGAGCGCGGCCCTGCGTGCGTCCCCAAGGGATACCACCGGATAGGGTCCGAGCCCGATGTTGACGGGCTTGCCGTCAATGCGCAGCCGCTGCGCCCAGGTCTTGGACAGCCGCCGTGACTTCGTGGGCTTCACCAGCAGCGAAAGGCCGTGCCCGCCACGTCCATCCCCGTAACGTCCAGGACGCTTCACTGCCTGTACAAACCTGGCGGTGAGCCGTTTCGGACGCGTCATTGAGTATTCCTCCGGTTATCAGAAGACGCCAATTCTGACACTTGCCCGGAGCGGCGATGGCGACGCCTCCGGGCACTGGACTGACCCAGGGTGTCGCAGATATAGAAACAGGTGAAAGCGGACGATATACCACGAACGTGGTAGGACCGACACCGGCCCTTGACATATTATTCAGAGTGAATTGGACACACTTGCTGCAGCATTCCGCGGGTGCGCGACGGCTCCGGCCATCGCTTTGAGAGCGAGAGCAGTATGACATCAGGGGATCGGTTTGACGTCGTCGTGGAGAATCTGTACCGGGCGGCCGTTGCGGATGTTTCCTGGGAGTCGCTATGTCCCCTGATCAACGCGCTTATCGGGACCGTCGCCCATGGCCTGACGTACGCGGAGGTTGGATCGAACGGCGAGCTCGTGATCAGCCGGGCCGGGTTCTACCTGGGCAAGGAGAGTCGTCCCGACGTGGAGCGGAGGTACTTTCGGGACTACTTCCCCCGGGATGAAGCGATCCCGCGGCTCTATGGACTTGACGACGGCGAGTTGGTCCATAAGCCGGATCTCTACTCCGACCGGGAAAAGAAGACTTCCGCTGCGTACAATGAATTTCATTGCACCCTCAAGACGCAGAACGGCCTCTTCCTGGGCATTGCCCCCCCGGAAAGCAATACGATGATCTTCTCCGCCGGCAACTCCATCGAACGCGAAGGTTGGGGGAACGATCAGATCGAGATCCTCGAGGGGCTATTGCCTCACCTGCGCCGGTTCCATCGCGTGCGGCGTGTGCTGGCCGCCACCGAGGCGTTGGGCGCCTCGCTCGTTGCACTGCTCGACAACAAGCGGTTGGGATTGATCCAGCTGGACCGAAGCGGACGCATCCTCGAAGCGAACGACCGTGCCTCGGAAATCCTGATGAAGCGAGACGGGCTCCGTGACCAGGGCGGCTTTCTGGCAGCCGCGCACCGGGAGGAGCACACCGAGCTGCAACGCCTGTTGGCGCGCGCGCTGCCTCCCCACGGGCCTCAGGGTGCCGGGGATTCGATGAAGATCTCGCGCGTGAAGGATCGAGCGCCGTTGGTCCTCGAAGTCCATCCGGTACGCCAAATGCGGGCCGTTGCCGGTGAGTCGCAGCTCGGGGCGCTGGTGTTTGTCGTCGACCCGGCCGTTCGACCCCGGATAGACCCGGATCTGGTGACCAGGTCCCTGGGTCTGACGCCCACCGAGAGCCGCGTGGCGGTGGCGATTGCGGGTGGCCACACGGTCGCCGGCGCTGCGCAGGTGCTGGGCTGTGCGGAGGGCACCGCGCGGGCCCACCTGAGGCAGGTCTACCACAAGCTGGGAATCGGCAAGCAGACGGAGCTGGTCCAGAGGCTGCTGTCGCTGGAGCCGCTGGGATAGGCCCTCGCCTCGTACCCGATTTGCCCAACCATCTCATACCTATGTATATTTTTGAACGATTAGTATTGTGTATCAATCTATTTCTCATGGTGAGGAGCATGGAGACCGATGAGGAGATTGCTGACGCTAGTTCCGCTGCTTGCCGCCGCATGCATCGGAGATCTGACCACCTCCGCACTGCCCGGCGACGAACCGGGCGACAGCTCGGTCGATGTCGCGAACAGCTCGGCAGGCGACTCGGCGCGCACGATGTGCAGCACCGCATCGGACTGCGCGATCGACAGCCTGCATGTCACCATGACGGACAGCGTCCAATGGGACAGCCTCTCCTGGGAACCGCCTGACAGCTTGACCGTGCCCGATGGGTGGACCGCGAAGTACCAGGTCTACTGGCGCACGAACCAGGGCAAGGAGTACAAGCACACGACCACGCGGACCACGATCCGACGGGTGGGTCACAGCGGCGGTGTGGTCCGGACTCGATTCAAGGCCGCGATCGGCGACA
>JAPOOQ010000211.1 GCA_026713345.1 Gemmatimonadota bacterium
CGTCCGCATCGCCGCCTGGATCGCCCCTGCCAGCCTCTGCGGATGCTCCGATCCCACGTAGATCTGCCTGCCGCTCTTGAGCTTGACGGCAGCCGCCTGATTCCCCCGGATCGTCCAGGCGGTACGCCCGGGCCTGGGCCGGATTCCCCAGCCGCCGAACTCGATGAGCGGACGGTAGGTCAGGCCGCGCACGGATTCGACCTCGGAGAAGAAGATGCGCTTGCGGACGAGGTGGACCGGCCCGAATGCGATGAGGACCTGATCGCCCAACACCTCGACATCCAGGCGCGTGAACAAGACATTCAATGCCAGGAGAAACAGGAATACGCCACCGAACACGGCCACCAGGGGAGCGACTTCGGACAGGAATTGCCCGTCCGCGGAGGAGCCCATCCGGAATACGGCGGAGCCGGTCCTGATGATCGCTAACAGGAAAGCGCTCCACAGGAGGGCGAACACCCAAAGCGGCGCCCACGTCTTTTCGCGATAGTGCACGCGTTCGTCATCCATTCCGCGACTGCGGTTCATTTCGGCCTCCAGCCAGGTCCCCGAGTGCGCGCCGCACCTGGACGGGCACCATCGCCCGGCGCCACTCGGCATCCACGATAATGTTGTCGAGCGGGCGACACTGCGCACGCGCGCGGTCCGCCAGTGCGTCGATCACGTCCGGGCCGAGCCGCTCACCCGCCGCGATCTCGTCCCAGCCGGCCAGCACCCGCGGCCTGGCGCCCAGCGCCGACACGACGCCGGTGAGCCCGGCCATGGTCCCGTCCACCTCGAAGTCACCCACCACAGCCACGGAAAGCAGCGGGAAGTCGATCGAGTTGCGCTGCCGAAGCTTGCGGTAGGCGCTCCGGCGGTGGAGCCCATCCGGCTCG
This sequence comes from Gemmatimonadota bacterium, assembly GCA_026713345.1. Taxonomy (GTDB): domain Bacteria; phylum Gemmatimonadota; class Gemmatimonadetes; order Longimicrobiales; family Gaopeijiaceae; genus Bin94. The sequence continues at coordinate 879 of JAPOOQ010000211.1, forward strand.
ATCCGGCCAGTGCGCGGACCGGCCCCACGCCCATTTGAAAGAGGCCCCATTAAGGGAATACGAATCTCGATGAGGATTTCATCACTCGCCCGGCGCGTGTTCCAGATCCCGTCGGTTACGAAGAAGTCGCCGGCGGCGACTTCGCGGGTGCCTGCGGGGCCGGCCAGGGTGAAGGTGGCCCCCAGGGCGATCAGATTCGGGGGCGTGTCGGCCGAGTGGGCCGCGACGCACTTCCTGCCGACCCTGGTGACGTGACAGACGTCCCCGTCCTTCTTGAGGCAGTACCCGAGCGCGCCGCGCCAGAATTCGGTCTGGTTGTAGTAGGTGCAACGGGTGTCGAGGCAGACGTTGCCCCCGATCGTGCCCATGTTGCGCAGCTGCGGGCCCGCGACGAGGCCGGCTGCCGTGGCGAGGCCGGTGAAGTGGCGGCGGACGAGGGGGTTGGCGGAGATGTCGTGCAGGGTCTCGAGGGCGCCGATGCGGAGGGTGGTGTCGACGACCTCGATGCCGCGCATCGCGCCGATGCCGTTCAGCGAGACCACGTGCGCCGGGGTGAAGAGGCGGTGCTTCATGTTCGGCATCAGGTCGGTGCCGCCGGCGATGGGCATCGCATCGGTGCCGTGCTCGCCGAGGAGCGACACCGCTTCCGCGACGGTGCGGGGACGGTGGTAGCGGAAGGGGGGGAGGCGCAGCATGGGGCTAGCGGGGCGGGGCGGGGTCGGCCGGGGCGAGGGGCCGCGCGACCATGATCCCGTCCTGTCCGTCGATGCGCCGGATCCGCTCGGCCAGCGAATCGTCGCTGAGCTGGACATGGGAGCCGACCAGGGGGGCGTGCAGGAGGCGCAGCACGCCGCCGCGCCGGACGGCGATGCCGGTGTGCGCGATGTCGAGGCCGGGCACGGTGCTGGTCGCCGCGATGATGTCACCGTCCTGGATGAGGTGTTCCCGGGCGGGGATGTCGGGTGCGGGGATGTAGTGGAGGGTGTCCGCGCGGAGGTGCGTCTCCATTTCGGTGATCGCCGCCAGAACCGCCGGCTCGGCAAGCTGCCGGTACGCGTCCGGGTGGGTCGACATGAAGTCGATCGGGGATGGGTCGGCCACGCCGCCGAGCTCTTCCGATATCCCGTCGACGAGCCCCATCGCCTCGTTGTCGGCGATCCATTCGCTGAAGTAGTGGAGGCGGCTCGGGTAGCCGTCGAGCACGCCGCCCCGGTAGCGGACGCCGGTCAGTTCGCGCCGGTAGGCGGCCTTGAAGCGGTCCAGGTCGTCGGTCACGTCCGGTGTCGCGGACCAGGCCAGACGGGCCAGCACCAGCACGTTCTCGACAAAGGTCACGCAGTCCAGCACCTCCAGGTTGATGACCAGCCGTTCGGGGCCGGAGAGTTCCAGCGTGCGGGGTTCGTAGGGGGTGTCGATGAAGCGTTCGCCGATGCGCGCGAGGGCGTCGCCGAACCGGGGGAGGGTGTCCAGCCGCTGCCCCAGCGCCCAGGAGAGTTGCTCGCGGGCGACCTGCCAGTCGCGTGCGGTGCCTTCGGCGGGGCGCTCCTGTATGGCGTCGGCCATCGTGGGTTGGGGCATGCCAATCAGCACGAGGAACACCGCTACCACCACGACACGCTCCACGGGGCGGGCGGGCCTTCCACGCCTGCGCCGCCCAATGATCACCGGGCACCCCCAACCGCCACGGCTCGTGCCGTCCGTGCAGGTGCCCGCCGACCCTCCTCCGCCTCCCGCAGCGCCCGCCACACTCGCGGCGGCGAGAACGGCAGCGCGTCCATCCGCACGCCCACCGCGTCGTGGATAGCGTTCGCGATCGCCGGGATCGACGGATGCAGCGGCCCCTCCCCCGCCTCCTTCGCGCCGTACGGTCCCTCCGGGTCGATCGACTCGATGATCAGCGACTCGAGCTCGGGCGTGTCCAGGCTCGTGGGGATGCGGTAGTCGAGCAGCGACGGCGCGTTGTGCAGCCCGGCGCGCCCCTGGTCCGCGGTCTTGAAGATCTGCTCCTCCATCAGCGCCTCGGCGAAGCCCATGTACGCCGAGCCTTCCATCTGCCCGGCGACCAGCACCGGGTTCAGCGCCCGGCCGCAGTCGTGCGCGATCCAGATCTTCTCGACCGTCACGAACCCCGTCTCGGGATCGACCTCGACCTCTGCGACGTGCGCCGTGAAGGAGTACGCCGGCGAGGCCCCGATCGTCGCGCCCCGGTAGTCCCCGTGCACGTCCTTGGGCGTGTTGTAGGATCCCGTCGCGCCCAGCGTGCCGAACTTCGCCTCGGCCAGATTGAAGGCCTCGCGCAGCGGCATCTTCACGCTGGTGTCCCCCGCCCGCACCGCCCATCCCCCCGCCAGCAGCACCTCACCCGGCTTCGCGTCCCACGCCTCGCCCACCGCGTCCTGCACCATCACCTTGATCCGCTTCGCGGCCTCGATGCAGGCGTTGCCCAGCATGAACGTCACCCGGGAGGAGTACGCGCCCAGGTCCACGGGCGTGAAGTCGGTGTCCCCCGCGAGCACCCGGATGTGGTCGAGCGGCACGCCCAGCTCCTCGGCCACGATGTACGTCACCATCGAGTCCACCCCCTGCCCGATCTCCGACGCGCCCGAGAACACCGACACGCGCCCGGAGCGGTCCACCTGCAGCTGGATCCCCGACTGCGGCATGTCGTTCGGGTAGATCGGATAGTTCGTGCCCGTGATGTAGGTGGATCCCGCCACGCCGACGCCCCGCCCGTACGGGAGCTTCCCGTGCTTCCGCTTCCAGTCGCTGGCCTGTTCCACCGCGTCCAGGCATTCCAGGAAGCCGTTGGAGGTGACGCGCAGGTCGTTGACGGTGCGGGTGTTGGGGCCGATGAAGTTGCGGCGGCGCAGTTCGATGGGATCGATGGAAAGCGCTTCGGCGATGCGGTCGAGTTGCACCTCGAAGGCGAAGCGGGGCTGGACCGACCCGTGTCCGCGCTTCGGTCCGCACGCGGGCTTGTTGGTGTAGGCGCGGGTGGAGTGGAAGCGGTAGGCGGGCATCCGGTACGGTGCCGTCAGCAGCTGCCCGGAGTAGTAGGTGGTGACAAGCCCGAAGGACGCGTACGCCCCGCCGTCCAGGACGATCTCGGCGTCGACCGAGGTGAGGAGGCCGTCGCGGGTGGCGCCCGTGCGGTAGCGCATGTGGAAGGGGTGGCGGCCGCGGTGGGCGTAGAAGACCTCTTCACGGGTGTAGAGGATCTTGACCGGGCGGCCTGTCATCATCGACAGCTTGGCGACGCAGAACTCCAGGTCGAAGGGCTCGGACTTGCCGCCGAAGGCGCCGCCGACCGGGGGCTGGATGACGCGGCCCCTGGCCGGGTCGACCTCCAGCACGCGGGCCAGCTCGCGGTGCAGGTAGTGGGGAACCTGGGTCGCCGACCACACGGTGAGTTTGCCGTCGCCCTCGGCCAGCCCGATCGCGCAGTGGGGCTCGATCGGCGTGTGGGTGGTGCCCTCGAAGAGGTAGTCCCCCTCCACCACCAGGTCCGCCTCCGCGAACCCGTCCTCCACCTCGCCGAACTCGAGCTTCACAACCTTGGTGACGTTCCCGTTCCAGCCCGGCTTGCGCGGCTCGTGGATGTACGGCCCGGCCTCGGCCGCGATCGCCTCGTGCGGGTCCAGGTACGCGGGCAGCTCCTCGTAGGTGACGTCGATGAGGTCGAGCGCGGCGATCGCCGTGTCCTCGTCCACCGCCGCCACCGCCGCCACCCCGTCCCCGACGTAGCGCACCCTGTCCACGCAGAGCGGATACTCGTCCGGCGTCCAGGGGATGATCCCGTAGGTCGTCGGCATGTCGCGCCCGGTCACGACCGCGTGGACGCCCGGCAGCGCCTCGGCCCGCGAGGTATCGATGGCCACGATGCGCGCGTGCGGGTGCGGGCTGCGCAGGATCTTGCCGTGCAGCATCCCGGGCAGCCGGATGTCGTCGGTGTAGCGGGCGCGCCCGGTGGCCTTGGCGAGTCCGTCCACCTTGCGCATGGGGCGGCCGATGGTGGAGAGGCGCTGCATCACCCGTCCAGCCTCGCCGCCGCGGCTTCCACGGCGTCGTAGATCTTCGCGTAGCCGGTGCAGCGGCAGAGATTGCCGGCCAGCGCGGCCCGGATCTCGTCCCGGGTCGGCGACGGGTTCCGGTCCAGCAGCGCCACAGAACTGCACAGGATGCCCGGCGTGCAGAACCCGCACTGCGCGGCCCCGTTCAGGTCGAACTCGTCCTGCACCGGATGCGGCTCCGTCCCGCTCGCGAGCCCTTCCACGGTGCGCACGTCCTTCCCCTCGGCCTCCCACACGGGCGTGATGCACGACAGCACCGCGCGGCCGTCCACGATCACCGTGCAGGCCCCGCAGTCCCCCTTGTCACACCCCTGCTTGGACCCCGTCAGGCCGAGTCCGTAGCGCAGCGTCTCCAGCAATGTGTAGTGGGCCGGCACCCCGCACGCCCGCTCGTCACCGTTGACCCTGAGTCGCACGACTTCCATCCGGAACCTCCTCGTCACCCTTCAAATATCGGTTACGGATGGGGTATTGGGCCAGTGGGGTATATCTTTGATGGGCCCAGGATTCCATTCCAACCAGCCAGGACGAAGCAGCATGCCCTACCCGGAGATGATGGTCGCGCCCATGCGGGGCGACATGGTACGTATCGGATTTCAGGAACTTCACGACGCCGAACAGGTCGAACAGGCGATGGACGCCATGGAGGGGACCGTGCTCGTGGCGGTCAATTCGGTGTGCGGCTGCGCGGCCGGGATCTTCCGCCCCGCCGTGGCGATGGCGCTACAGAGCGAGAAGCAGCCCGACCACAAGGTCACCGTGTTCGCGGGACAGGATCTCGACGCCACCGCGGCCGCGCGGACGCACCTCGTGGGCTACCCGCCCTCGTCACCGTCGATCGCGCTGCTGAAGGACGGCGACGTGGTCTTCATGCTCGAGCGTTTCCAGATCGAGGGACGCTCGGCCCCGGCGATCGCCACCGACCTGCAGGCGGCCTTCGACGAGCACTGCTGAGGGGCGGATGTCCCGCCTCGGGTGCGGTGCCCCTACTCGGCCTTCCTGCCCGCCAGCCAGCCGTCCACCGAGAACTTGCCCGGTCCGGTGGCGAAGAAGTAGAGCCAGGTGAAGCTGTAGAAGGCCGCGAGTTCACCTCGGTTCATGATGGGCCAGAACCCGTTCGGGGCATGGCGCCAGAAGTAGGCGACCGCCATCTGGCCGGCCAGCAGGAACGCCACGGGGGCGGTCAGCAGCCCGGCCATCATCAGCAGTCCGCCGAAGAACTCCAGGATGCCGGCGATTCCTGCCGCGCTCATCAGACCCTCGACCTGGTTGCCTCCCAGCGCCCCGAAGAGCTTCTGGGCCCCGTGTTGCATGAAGAGAAAACCGGCGACGATGCGCAGCGCATTGTGGGTCAGCTCCCTGAGCCCGGCGTGATCGTGTTTGAACATGTTGCGGCTTCCTCCTCCTCACGGATGGGTTGACTTCGCGGACTGCGAAACCCAGTCAGATTACGGTCTGGGAGGCACCCGCGCAAAGGCCCTGGCAGTCCGTGGATAATCCCCGCGTAGCACCGAGGGCGGCGAGGCGCCGGGCTGGCAAGGCGCGACGAAGGGCGAATAGCACCGCTATTGGCCCGAGGAGCAACGCAGAGCGGTGCTTCGAAAAACCTGAAAGTAAAGAAAACATGACACTTAGTACAGTCTTCTTGACATTTGTCGAGCGCGTGAGCACCGCGGTCCAGCCCGGATGCATCGCCGTCCGAATGCAGCGGGGACTTATTCCACGGGCTGCTAACGCAACCTCCGCGCCTCCCGCTCCGCCAGCTTCCGCGCCCGCCGGCCTTCCTTCTTCTCGCGCCTGAGCCTGCGCCGGGCCTGCTTCTTCGACTCGCCCGGATGGCGGGAATGCACCTCCACCGACCCGAGGACCGCCAGGCCGTCGATCCGCACGAACGGCGCGTCAGGATCGAGCGGGGCCGCACGGTCGCCGGGCTGTTCGCCGAAGGAACCCAGGATGGCGGAACCGGCGCACTGCACATGAAGTCCGGGCGGGACCAGGATCTCCACCGAGCCCATGAACGCAACAGCCTGGATGCGGCACTCGCCGGGTCCAAGCAGCGCCTCGCGCAGGTCGACGACGGCAGAACCCAGCGCCGCTACAAAGGTGTTCTGTCGGGCAGGAATCCACCGGCCCATCCGCTTTGTCTCGCCGAACAGGGCGACGGCGCGGTCGTTGGCGCGCACCCGGCCGGCGGGCACGTCCGGCGTCATGCGCTGCAGCGCTTCGACCGATGCGCTGCGGGGAGGCGAGCTGTCCGCGGGGCCCCCTGTCCGGATCCCGTCGACCGCTTTCGCCAGCTCGGGCATCGTCCCGGCGGCGTGTACGATGCTCACCCGCCGCTCGAAGTCCTCGACCGTCAGCATGTCCCGCGCGAAGCACTCGGCGAGCACGTCGATCGACTCTTCCTTGGCTTCGGCCAATGCGGTCTCCGGGTCCGGCGCCGACCCGGGCCCGCGCATTGCGTCCCCGCCCCGCTTCCGCGCGCTCATCTCGCGAACCTCCTCATCCTCATTCCAGCATGATCTCGATCACGGTTCCGCCACAGGTCTTGCAGAAGCGCGCGTCGTAGTCGTGTTCCGCGGTCCGGCACGAGGAGCACACCATGTCGCCGGCCTTCCCCGGGGGCACCAAGCCGGTCCGCCCGGCAGCACGCGCCGCATAGACCATCTCCACGCTTACGATCCCGGTGGGCACGGCGATCATCCCGTACCCCATCAGCATGATGATCACCGCCAGGAATTGTCCCATCGTTGTCTGCGGCGTGATATCGCCGAAACCGACGGTAGTCAGGGTCACCACCGCCCAGTAGACCGATGCCGGGATCGAGGTGAAGCTGCTTCCAGGCCTGGAGGACTCGATCAGGTACATGAACGATCCGAGGATCACGACCAGCGTCAGCACCGTGATCAGGAAGACGATGATCCGGAAGCGGCTGGCCGCCATCGCCCGCGC
>JAPOOQ010000212.1 GCA_026713345.1 Gemmatimonadota bacterium
CCAGCCGGTGTCGGAGGTGAGCTCGACATCGTCGAAGAAGTCGGGCAGAGCCGCGGCCGCCGTGCGGTGCAGCCGAAGCTGCTTCTTCCCGGAGGGCGCCGAGAGGCTGCGCAGGTCCGCGAGCTGCCGTTGGAGTGCGGTCGTCAGCGAGACGAAGGCGCCGTCTTCCAGCGGCACGAAACGCGATGCCGGATTCCGGTCCATCAGCTCGAAGAGCCGCAGAAGGCCGAGGGAGCGGTCGCCGTCGATATCGAGCTCGCCGGAGGCGCGGAACCAGTCCGCCGCCGACTTGACGGACACGCGCAGCGAAGCGGCGTCGGCGCGGGCCACGATCCTGAACGACTGCCCCTGGGGCCACAGGCAGCGGGCCCCGGCGGCCTCAAGCTGGTCCACCAGCTCGAGGCAGTCGTGCGGCTCGAGGTAGGCCAGCGAACCGTCCGGATCGATGCCGGCCAGCATCGGGCATGCCTGCAGGAGTTCCTGGAATCCCCCGGCTTCGGTTGCGAGGTCGCGGCTTGCCTGAATGCTCTCGCCGCCGCGTGTGGCGAAGACCGTGGTGCCGCCGATTCCGGGAGGGAAGTACGTACCCGAGTCCGGCACCGGTTCGACCACGACCGAAGCGGTTAGCCCGGGACCGTGGGGCTCCAGGCGCACCCACGGCCGCGGGTCCGAATCCACGAGGGTCGCCGAGCGGGCGGCGTCTTCGAGGGCACCCTGAATGCGAATCTCGCCGGCCAGCGCCGAGATCGCGTCCACCAGACGGTCCCTGGCGTCGATGGGCAGCTCCAGACCCCCGGCCGGGACGACCTCGCAGAGCTTCTTGTGACTCTTCGTGAACCGGGTCACCTCGCAACGCACGTCGCTCGCCATGACGATGCGGTAGTTCCGGAGGTATGAGTCGTCAACGTGCGGCTCGACCTTCGCCCGCATGACACCGGCCTGCTCGGAGAGCACCAGTTCGGGGTCCCGGCGGACTATCTCGACAGGATCTCCGGCCTCGTTGAAGACGTAGGGATGCCCTGCCAGCGCGTAGATCCCTCCGGGCGGAAGATGGAAGGGCGGCTGGGGGCTCCATCGGTCGGTGTTGTGCACGATCCGCGCTGCTGCCGCACGGTCCTGGGCGACGAGAAAGTCCATCGTGCCCGCCTGCGCCTGGAGCCTCTTGAGCGCCACCGCGCGACCCTTGCTCCACTTGCCGCTCTTCAACGCCCGCTGTTCCTTCGGCGCGACGGAGACCACTCCGAATCTGTCGACGCTCAGCACCCAGGCCAGCCGCAGCTTCGGAGCCGAGGCCGCTTTGCCGGATCCGGATGTCTTCTTCCGCGTCTCGTAGGCGAACTGCTCGATTTCCTGCAGGGCGTATTCCCACTCCGCCACGGGGGAAATGAGGAAGCCAGCGTGGTTGTCCCCAGGTCCCGGTGCAACGAGACCGCAGCTTCGGCCGGAGTGGCCGGCGCTCCGTCAAGGGTGACCCAGTCCACCTCCCGGCCCGTCGCCTTTGCGATCCGCGCGACCACCTCCAGACACTCGGTGGCCAACCAGCGGTAGCCGTTTGAGGACGTCAGGGTGGCGAATCCCCTCAGGCCATTGAAGCGGTCGTCACCGTGTGGGGAATCACTGTGGAATTGCGAAAAGTCATCTTCCCAGCAGGCGGACCATCCCTCGATCAGTCTGTTGAGCGTCGGGGTCCTGCAGTCCGGTATCCAGGAGATTCGGCCGCCCGCGCGCATATGCATGGCAAGTGAAACGAGGTTAAACAGGCCCGGATCGGTGTCGGTCTTCTCGGCCACCCGCAAGAGGTGCTCCAGCTTTGCCTTTTGGTCCGGGCCGTGGCTGCGAACCAGCGCGAGCAGAGCCATGGTGAACGCGCGGCTGACAGGAAAGACGTTGCGCTTGCGGGTGCCTGCCTTTTCCGACGCGATCGCGTCGTCGATGTGCCGCACCGCCCGGGCGTCGTCACCTTGCATGGTGGCGGCCAGCGCCCGGGTGGCCGCGAGTCCGGTCCTGGCCACCTTTGTTTGCGGCAGCTCACCTGGAAGTCCGTCAAAGATTGCAAGGGCATCGTCCCGGCGCCCCTGCAGCAACCGAATGAACGCGACATCGGAAGCTCCGGCGGGTGCGTCGGCCATGCGGTCGTGCCAGGCAGCGAGAAGGGGCTCCGGATCGGCGGCGGTCTGGGTCAGGTAGGCGACGCTCCCGTCGATTGCGTCGTCCAGGTATCGGGCCGGGAGTTTGGCCAGCAGCCCCCCGGCTCCTGGAGTCGCAAGCCACCACCATTCATCTGGATCGATTTCGTCGAACTCCTGCTCAAGGCGCTGCAAGCGGCCCGCCACCACGAGGCAACGCAGTCTCATCGTGCGGAACAGGTGTGCTTCCACATGCCAGCGGTCCTGACGTTCGGTTCGAAACGCGCGTTCTATTGTGGACAGCCTGTGCTGGCGATGGGCTTCCAGCGTGAGCCACGCCGCCCACAACGGGTCGGCCACCAGCTTGCCGCGGTCGGTTGTCTTATGCACGATCCCGGCCTCGATGACCTCGTCGCATGAGACCTTGTACCGGTATTGGGGTACGGGCCGGCCGTCGAGCTTGAACCCGGCTTGCTTCAGGAACTGGCTGATCTGCAGCGGCGTGCGGCGACACGGAAAGATGGTCCCATAGGCCATCGCGACGATGCGGGCCGCGGGCTTGAGGGCGCGAAACGGGGCTGAGAAGTCGGTCATCGGTCCGGGTCGCCCCCTCACCCCACCCCCCTTCCCGGCGTCCACGGCGCGCCCGCCACCTCCATGTCCCGCTCCAGCCCGGCGAGATTCTCTTCCAGCAGCGACCTCAGCCGCACGACCACCGCCTCAAACCCCGCCCTCGCGATCGCAAGGCTCGCCCGCTGCGTCCCGGTGGGCTCCTGGCGCGTACCCCAGTGCCCCCCCGCGACCTGCCCGATGCGGTTCATGATCGAGGGCGCGTTCGGCTCGTTGTAGCGGCCCGGGGTGGGGTCGCCCTGGAGCTCGGCCGCGACCTCGGCGAGCCGCGCGTCGATGGCCTCCAGGCGCTGGTAGAGCTCGTCGCCCGCTGCGGGGGTCTCGTCGAGGGCGGCGCGCATGTGGCGGAGCCGATCGCGCGCGCGCCCGATTTCGGCGGTGGCGCCCCTCGCGCGGCGCTGCAGCTCGGCCGTCTCCTCCGCGCAGGGCATCGCGGCGCCAAAATCGGCGCTCATGTCG
>JAPOOQ010000213.1 GCA_026713345.1 Gemmatimonadota bacterium
CAGCGCGAGCGCGGCGATCTTGAGGCGCCAGTTGCGCGTAACGATCCCGGACAGTGACATCGTGCTATCCGCCCTCGATGAGCCGGCGCACCAGCCCGACGTTCGCCTCGGAGTCCCAGGCCGTGGCGCCGGCAACCTTCTTGTAGATGATGCCGTCGGGGCTGATCAGGAAAGACTCGGGCACTCCCGTGGTCTGGTAGGTGCGCTGGATTTCCCCCGTCGGATCCAGGAGGATGGGGAAGGTCAGCCCCAGACGGCCGGCGAAGGCGAAGGGGTCGCCCCCCGGGTTGCCCACGGCGTCCGAGGCGCCGGCCGGTGCGTCGATGCTGACGGCGGCGATCTCGAAATCGTCCGGCGAAAAGGCCTCGTAAAGCCTCTGCATGGACGGCATCTCCTCGAGGCAGGGTCCGCACCAGGTGGCCCAGATGTTCAGCAGCACCACCCTGCCCCGGTAGTCGGCGAGCGAAACCGGACTCCCCTCCGCATTGACGACCTCGAAGTCCGGAGCCGGATACCCGGCGACGGCCTGCGGCACGCGTCCCCGCGCGAACCATGCGCCCGCCACGACCCCCAGCGCAACGGCCAGCGCGACCCAGTAGGCGCGTCGGTCTCTTCGCCCGCGACCCGGCTTCGGCCGTCCCATCATCCGTCACCTCGTGTACCGGGCGACCCCGTGGGCGACCTGCGAAAGAACGTTCCGAACGGCTGGCGCACCCGCCGGCCGACGATCAATTGCACCTCTGAACCCTGCTCGATTTGAGAATTGGGATCAGGATATTGACCGAAAACGACGTTTACGTTCAAAATACTGAACCGATATTCGATTTCGGACACGACCAGACCCAGCGCCCGGAGCAGGTTCATCGCCGACTGCTCGGTGAGGCCGGCCAGCGACGGCATCGGCATGGTCGGTGGACCGAGGCTCACTGCCACCCGCACGTTTCCGGGAATCTCGACCGGCGTTCCCGGCATGGGTTCGATGCGGATGACTCGCCCCGCAGGCGCCATCGATTCGACCGTGTCCACCGCGACCACGAACCCGCTCTCCGCCAGCAGCGCCGCGGCCCGGTTTCCGGACAGGCGGGTCACGTCGGGGACCGGACGCACATCCGGACCCAGCGACACGGTAACCCTCACAGGGGCCTGGGGAAGGGCGGTGCGGCCCGGCAGCGGGCTCTGGCCGATCACGAGCCCCCCGACCACCGAAGGATGGTGAACCGAATCGACCCGGCTCGTCGCCAATCCCGAATCCGCGAGCACCGCCATGGCCATGGCGAGCGGATAGCCCCGCAGGTCAGGCACGCCCTGGAGCGCGGGAGGCGGAGGAGGAGGACGGAAGAAGAAGGTCGTCGCCACCAGGTACCCGGTCGCCAGCCCCCCACCCGTGACAATGAGCGCGGAGAGGAACGGACGGTCCGCGAGAACCGGTATGCGGGGTGTAGCGGCAGCGAGCCCTCCGAGCGTCCGACGCGCGCCCTCGCGCCCGACCCGTCCAGCCCGTCGAACGCGTCGCCACGCGCCCGTCCGGCGCCAGTTGCCCTCCACGACCCGCCGCTTTGCATTCCTGACCCGGTCCCCCGTCTTTTCCGCTGCTTCCCGGCTCCACTGCGCGGCCCTGGCGCTCCCGTCGCCCGCCCTCCTGCGCCAGCCGCTGGTCCGCTCGCGCAAGTCACTCGCGCGTTCGCGCAGGTCCTCGGCCCGCTCGCGCCAACCCCCTGCCCGCCCGCGCCGGAGCGCGGCCCGTTCCCGCAAGTCCGCCGCGCGGGCACCCCAGCCCGCGACCCGCTTCCGGCACCGCGCCACCAGCCCGCGCCACATCGCCTTCCAGGATTTGGGCGGCTCCCCGTCGCCGGGAGGCGGGGCGGGGCCGGGCGGGGGCTTGCCCCTCGCATCCTTCCCGCGCGCCCTCCTGCGGCGGCGAATCGAGCTACCCAGATCCATCGTTTCAGGTCCTCCTCAAACGGGCCGCGTATGCGCCGTCGAAGCCGCTCTCCTGGGGGAGCACCGCCAGGCAGCCCCGGCCGTCCAGAAACCGATCCGGAATGCCTGCGGGCTCGATGCGAAAATCCGGATGACGCGCCAGGAATCGCTTCACCTGACCCCGGTTTTCCTCGGGTTCGAGGGCACATGTAGCGTAAACAAGGAGGCCGCCGCGGGGAACCACCGACGCGGCGCCTTCAAGAATCGTTCGCTGTGCCTCTGCCAGTTCCCGGATGTCGCCCTCCTGCAGGCGCCAGCGCGCGTCGGGGTGGCGGCGGATGGTGCCCGTACCGCTGCACGGTGCGTCCACCACCACCACGTCGGCGCTGCGCAGGGGCGGAAAGCGGGCGTCGGCGGCGATCGTCCAGACCGGGGCTCCAAGGCGTCTCACCCCCTCGACAACCCGGGTGAGCCGCCCTGGCGACCTATCGGCGGCAACGACCCTGTGTACGCCCGTGCTCAGGGCGAGGGCCTTGCCTCCCGGAGCCGCGCACAGATCGGCGATCAGGGAACCGGGCGGCGGCGCCACGTAGTCCGCAACCAGCGAGGCCGCCGGATCCTGGATCACCGAGGGGACCGCCGCGAGCGCCGCACCCGGATCGGCGCCGCGCCGCAGGCGGATCCACGACGGATGGACGGAATCGTCATACAAGCCGGTCCCGGCGGGATCGCACAGCCCCGCCTCGGCCAGAATCTCGGTCGCACGCTCCACCGTCATCCCCACGGGTCTGAGGCAGATGTCCGGCTCCCGGTTGTTCCCCTCCACCAGGGCCCGCGCGCCCGCCCGCCCGAAGTGCCGGAACCAGCGCCGCACCAGCCAACCCGGGTGCGAGCCCCACGACGTCAGGTAACCCTCCAGATCGCTCTCCGGCGACGGGAAGGAAGATTCCGGCGCACCCTCGCGGGCGACCCGCCTCAGCACGGCGTTGACCAGCCCCGCCGCCGACCGCCTCCC
>JAPOOQ010000214.1 GCA_026713345.1 Gemmatimonadota bacterium
GGAGGATCTCGAAGTACGTGCGCACCGTCTTCGCGGCCACACCGCAATCCCGGGCAATGCTCGCATAGTTGAGCAGTTCGCCGTGCGAATAACGGAGCGCCTCGAAGAAGCGCATGAAGGCGTCGGTGTTGCGCGTGAGAGCCTCCCCGATGACCTCCTGGGCGAGAAAGTCGCGGAGATAGGCGGCGAGCGAGCGTCGGGTGTGCGGCTTGCCGTAGATTCCCGGCAGCAGTCCGTCGTTCAGAGCCGTGAGGAGATGGAAGCCCGGGACCTCCGCATACGTCAACGGGAACATCTCGAAGCGCCAGGCCCGGCCCCCCAGGAGGTTGACCCCGGCGCGCCGAATCCTGCGCGCGCTCGATCCGCACAGGACGAACGACAGGCCCCGCGACTCGATGAGCCGGTGCACTTCATCGAGCAACCCCGGCACTTTCTGGATTTCGTCGATGACAACGGGCGCCGTCCGGGCCTCGGGCATCGACGCGAGCTGTTCGCCGAGCCGCGTCGGGCGGGCGCTGAGCGGCAGCCGGACGTCGAAGTCGAGCAGGTCCAGGTGCACGCTGTCCGGGAAGCGTGCCCGCAACCAGGTCGACTTGCCCGTCTGACGCGCGCCCCACAGGAACGCGCTTTGCCCGGGGGGAAGGTCGATGTTGAGAGTCCGAATGTAACTCATGGAATAGTATAAGTCCGATTGGTACGACTAATCAGAAGTATACTAACGTCTGGTCAAACCGGCAAGCATGGGCATGGCTGCCGCCCGTTCTACCGTGAATCACCTCCGGTAGGCTGGCGATCCGTCCAGCCGCACCGTACCGTACAACCTGACAGACTGTAGACCAGCAACAGGAGCAGCAGGGTGTACCGGTGGAGTGCGGTGATCGTGTTGGGAATCCTTCTGACCGGATGCGGTCGGGACGTTTCCGAACCACCCGGCACTGACGTTTCGGGCACCTATGTGGGCCACTCCGTTCGTGGCGTGCGCCCCGCTGGTCCCAACGCCGACGCGGCTTCGGACACCGTGACCGTGCCGGACTCTGCGACCTACACCCTGCGCATCCGCGACAACGACGGATTCGTGCATGGCGTCTGGACCATCGAGGGTGACACGGCCCAGCCGTCCGATCCGTGGGAAGCGGTCATCACCGGCGACTACACCGATGGCCGGATGGTGCTCGAATACTACTCGCCCACGAAGGGGCAGTGCCATCTCGCCGGTGGCATGACGGGCGACTTCTACACGCCGGAGCACCGGTGCGCTGACGACTGGAGCGCGGTGGACACGCTGCAGCTGGCCAAGCTCGACACCTTGAGCATGGCGTGCCCGCCCGGGTCCCCGGTATGGATGGGCATCCCCGTCTGTGCCGAGGGGAGCCGCGAAGGCTACGATCGCGACGCCTTCGGGAGCAGCTCCCGATACCAGAAGTGGGAGGACGAGATCGTTGCCGGGATGCCGAAGTCGGGGGGCCAGGTGTACACGCCGTACTCGTGCACGCTGTTCGACATCAGGGACGACGGCACTGCGGCCACCGACATCGACCACGTCGTGGCGCTTTCGGAGGCCTACGACTCGGGGCTGGACAGCTTGCGGTTCCGGGAGTTCGGGGCAGACTCGCTGAACCTCACGATCTCGGTCCCGACGGTGAACCGGCACCAGAAGTCGGACAGGGACGCGGCGGACTGGAGCCCGACGTACAACAGAGGCTGGTTTGCGGCCAAGGTCGTGGCCGTCAAGCAGAAGTACGGGATGTCGGTCAATCCGGCCGAGCGGGACTCGCTGGCCGTCATGCTGGCCGCCGACTCAAGCCGAACGGTGGTGTGCAGCCAATCCGGTTGACGAAGGGACGGCGCGCGTCGCGCTATCTTCTCTGATGCCTACTGTCAGGAATTCCATGAAACGCGACACACCCCGACTCCGGACCGGCACCAGCGGCTTTTCCTACAAGGAGTGGAAGGGGAGCTTCTACCCCGAGAAGCTGCCCGCCACGAAGATGCTGGAGTACTACTCGCGGCGCCTCAGCAGCGTGGAGATCAACAACACCTTCTACCGGATGCCGAGGGCGGAGATGCTGGAGAAGTGGGCTTCGCAGGTGCCCGGCGACTTCGCGTTCGTCCTGAAGGCCAACCGGCGCATCACGCACATGAAGCGGCTGAAGGACGCGGAAGATCCACTCGACTACCAGGTGCGAACGGCCGTGGGCGCGCTGGGCGACCAGCTCGGGCCGATCCTCTTCCAGCTTCCCCCCTACCTGCGCAAAGGCGTGGAGCGGCTGCGCGACTTCCTCGCGATCCTCCCCGACGGCCTGCGCGCCGCCTTCGAGTTCCGCCACGAGAGCTGGTTCGTGGACGAGGTCTACCAGGCGCTGGCCGATCGCGGCGCGGCCCTGGTCACCGCCGACACCGGCGAGGGCGAGGCCCCGGTGGTGGAGACAGCTTCGTTCGGGTACGCGAGGCTACGGCGGCCCGGCTACGACGAGGAAGCACTGCGCGAGTGGGCCGCTGCGCTGAACCGCCCCGCCTGGAGCGACGTCTTCGTTTTCTTCAAGCACGAGGACGAGGGGGCGGGGCCGCGGATGGCGGAGGCGTTTCGGGAGGGGTGGCGCTAAAGGAGCCCGCAGGTGTCGCCGAACCTCAACCCACCCCGCAAGACCTCCCCGCCTCGCGGACCGCGGCAGCCGCACCCTCCAGAGAGAAGGTGTAGCGCACCGGCCCCACCCCCTCCCAGTCCAGCTCGATCTGCACGGCGTCGTCTTCCGTCGAACCACTCCTCAGCAGGCGCCTGAGAAACTCGGCGTTGGAACTCTCGCCCGTTGCACGGTCATCCGCATCCGTCTGGTCGAACAGGATCGCACTGCGGACGACGTACGCCTGCAGCGCGACCTCTCGCTCGCCCCAGGTGGCCCGCACTCCCAGGGGGATTGGCCCCCGCTCCCCTTCCTGCCTTCCTTCCATCATGACCGGACGCGGCACAGCCTGGAACTGAATGGAGACCGTCTGAGTGCGAAGGGAAACTCCCCCGCTAAGGCTAAGACACATGTAGCGGATGGAACCGCTGAAATCCCCATCGGCGTCGGCGAGCGCTTCCGGGGCGCTTGCCACGGGGGACCAGGCGTTGCCCGTCGTGTCCTCAGATTCGTCAGCGACGATGTCTACCCGCCATGCGGTGGGGGACTGCTGGGCGGTGCTTGGCGGTACTTCGCCCGGTGTCGCCATCTCTGCGCCTTCATCGGCCATCCGGGCCGGCGGATCGTCCTCGGCCGCGCACGCGACCAGGAGCACAATTGCGGCGAGTACCACGAAGCCGCGCGTGTCAAGTTTCCAGTCCATACTGCAACTCCTCTCTCTTCGGTGGATCCCGCGGTAGCCTGAGTGCGTCCCAGAACCCCCGCGGGCTCACGACCGACACGGGCGCCTGACCAGCAATCTGCAGGAGATCCCGGTCTCCCGTGACAAGGAATCTCACGTTGCCAGCCACAGCCTCCTCCAGAATCGCGACATCGTCCGGATCGCACAACTCGATTCCGAGCGGAGCGGCTGCGTCAATCACGTCTCCCTCGCGGCGCAGGAACTCCTCCGCCGCTTCGATCGTGCCGTGAGGGACGCCGAACTTGTCACCAAGCACGCGTCGCAACTCGCGGAGCACCGTCTCGCTCACCACCAGAGCGTGTTCCGCGATGACGATCCGCAGGAGGTCCGCGCAGATCCCCCGGGTCGCGAACGCACTGACCAGAACATTCGTGTCGAGGAATACCCTCAAGAGATGTCGCGGAAGACGTCTTCATCCGTCAGATAGCCCCGGGCTTCCGCGAACGGGGTGATTCGGCGGCGAAGCTCGGCGAGTTGGTCCATTGCCAACCGACGCTCCAGAGCCTCGCGGACAATGGCGCTCCTGCTCCGGCCGCTCGTCCTTGCAGCACGATCCAGGCGGCGTTCCAGCGTCCGGCCGATCCGGATGGTCAGGGTTGAAGTCTTCATGTCATACAATGTAGTACGTCTGCCCACGAACTGGCAGGCCTCAGCTCTCCGGCGCCCCTTCCAGCCGGTGATCCAGCTCCCACCCCACCAACTCCCCCAGCATCCCCACGTCCGTCCAGTCGAAGCGCAGCGGCGCGATCGTGATCATGCCCTGCATGTAAGCCTCGGTGTCGCTCTCCGGCGGGTGCGCGTCGGCAGGCGTGAACTGCGGCCGAAACACGCGTATGCCGTCTTCGGGACCCACCTCCTCGTAGCCGAAGTGGATGTAGCTCCCGCCCATCCGGCCGATGGCCACCCCGGCGACCGCGTCCTCCGTGGCCGCGGGGAAGTTCACCGAGAGGACCACGCCCGGGTCCGCCGGACGCCGCTGCAGTTCTTCCACGAAGCGGGCCATGAAGGCGGCCGGGTACGCAAAGTCCATCTCATCGCCGCCCAGGGATGCCGCCACCGACGGCACGCCCCTGTACGCCCCGGCCATCGCCGCGCCGACCGTACCCGACATGTGCCCGAGGTCGCCGACGTTCGCGCCCGCGTTGATTCCGCTGACCACCAGGTCGAAGCCTCCCTCCGGGGTGAACGCCTCGAGCGCGAGCATCACCGCATCGGCGGGCGTGCCGTCGACGCAATAGCCCAGGTCGCGGTTCTCGTCGCTGACGTGCCGCAAGCGCTTCCCCTGGCCCAGGGTGACCGACATGCTGGCCCCGCTGCGCTGCCCGCACGGCGCCACCACCGTGACTTCGCCGACTTCGCGCAGCGCGTCGGCAAGTTCCCGAATGCCGGGAGACGCGATCCCGTCGTCGTTGGTGACGAGGATGTGGTAGGGGCCGTCGGCAAGGTTTCCGGTGGCTTCCGGGGCGGGCGCGGCGCAACCGGCGGCGACGGCCAGCGCCAGCAGCGAAACAGTGCCGGTACGCACGATGCCGTGGCTGGACGATTCAATACGTAAGGCAGACATGACATTTCGTAAGGTTGGCATTACATGATCCCGCAGGGCCTCCCCGCTTCGCGGATCGCGTCGGCCGCACCTTCCAGAGAGAAGCTGTAGCGCACCGGCCCCACTTCCTGCCAGTCGAACTCGATCTCCACGGCGTCGTCTGCCGTCGAACCACTCTCCAGCAGCCGCCTGAGGAACTCGTCGTTCGAGCTTTCGCCCGTTTCCCTCTCGGCGGCATCCTCCTGTTCCAATGTGACCCTGCGAAAGAAGGACGCGGTGAATGCGACCTCTTCCCCACCCCAGCTTGTGCGCAGCTCCACGGGGATTTGCCCATACTCCCCTGCTTGCCCTCCTTCCACCATGACCAGGCGCGGCGCGGTCTGGAACAGAATCATGACGGGGGCCACGTTGCCCTGTTCCCGCTCGCTGGCATTGAGGCACAGGTAGCGGATGTAGCTGCCGAAATCGTCCTCCGCACCCGCGAGCGCCTCCGGGACGCTTGCGACGGGCGAAAAGGCGTTGCCCATCGTGTCCTGGGGGTGGTCCACGTCGAGGTCGACCCGCCATCCGGTGGGAGGCGGTTCTTCGGCGGTGGCCGGCTCCTGGGCGGCTGTCGCCAGCTCTTCGCCGACGTCGGCCTCCTGCGCAGGTGGGTCGTCCCCGGCGCCGCACGCGATCAAGAGTGCAATGGCGACCAGCGCCGCGGCGACACGCGTCAATGAGATCCGGTCCATCTTCCTGCTCCTGTCTCCTCGGGAAGTCCCGCTACTCCGTCCCTTCAACCTACGGCGTCCTCCCGTCCCCCGCCTGCGCCGAAACCGGGTCCGGCGACGGA
>JAPOOQ010000215.1 GCA_026713345.1 Gemmatimonadota bacterium
CCCCGCGTGGCCGGCAACGCCGCCGATGGCATGCGCGTTCTCGTCGTGCACGACGCCGTGGACGTGGAAGCCGCGGTAGTCCTCGTCGAGCTCGGTGGTGGCGACGCGGTGCCACAGGGAGGGCGCCGGATTGAAGCCGGTGTCGGCCATGCCGAGGGGACGCCAGAGTTCGTCCTGGAGGAAGGCGGCGAAGGGGCGGCCGGTGACCTGCTCCACGATGATGGCGACGGTCATGAGGCCGATGTCGGAGTAGACGGTGCTCTCGCCGGGGGGCTGATCGAGGGGGAGTGCGCCGATCGCGGCCTCGTAGGCGTCGCGGCCCTCCATCTCGAGGAAGAAGCGGCGGAAGGGGGGCAGGCCGGCGCGGTGCACGAGCAGTTGGCGGATAGTGACGCGGGACTTCGCCGGGTCGCCCTCGCCCCACCAGGGGAGGTGGTCGACGACGTGGTCGTCCAGCGTGATCGCGCCGCGCTGCACCAGGATCATGGCGGCCGAGGTGGTCGCGACGACCTTGGTTAGCGAGGCCATGTCGAAGATCGAGGCGGGGGTGACCGGGGGGGCGGCGGGGTCATGGTCGAGCCGCCCGTAGCCGCGCAGCCGCACGATCTGGCCGCGGCGGACGACCGCCAGAGCCGCGCCCGAGGCGGCGGAATCGGCGAGGGCGGCCAGGATGAAGTCGTCCAGCGCGGCGAGGGAGTCGGCGCTGAGGCCTACCCGGGCGGGGTCGACCTCGCGGGGGGAGACGATGGTGGGGCCCTGGCGGCAGAAGGTGGACGCGAGGTCGGGGGTGGGGGGAGGGGAAGCCCCGGGCCGGGCAGGCTGGCCGGGCGCTCCTGTGCCGCCGGGGGCGCGGGGTTCCTCGAGGGCCCCCGCGGGCCGGTAATTCACGCACTCCGGGAGGGACTCTGTGGTCCGCCATCTGCCGGGGCCACCGGTGGGAATGTCGGCGTCCGCTCCTGGCTCGCCCACCCCCGCTTCCCCACCAGGGATGAAGCCCGCTTCCTGCAGCGGGTCGATGGGGGCGCCGGGCCCCGCGGCGACGGTTTGAGCAGCCGCCGCTCGGTCGAGTCCATCTCCGAGGCGGTGGAGCGGCGGGATCGAGACCGGCAGACGTCCGGAGATCGCGGCAGCCCCCGCGACTGCCCTGGCCGCCGCGTTCTGCGAGACCTCCCAGCCGCCCCACGCGGCCAGGTAGGTTCCCGCGCCGGGGAACGCCGAGAGCAGGTAGGGGTTGCCGAATGAGACCACGGCGGCACCGGTGCCGTCGAGGCCGTTCAACCCTTCAACGAAGGTGCGGAACGTCGCGGGCACGCCCACCGAGCCCACGCCTGAGCGGGGCGGCACATAGGCGCCGACGATGACCGCGTCCACGTCGCGGGCGGCGTAAAGGAGCGAGTCGTAGACCGGCCACGGGGTGTCGGGGCCGACCCGGGCGGTGAGGAGGATCCCGGGCAGGCGGCGGCCGACCGATCCGGGGGTCGCGTCGCCGGTGGCGCCGGGGCCGAGGCCTACGGTGCCGGCGCTTGCCACCAGCCCTCGCAACGTGGTGTTGAAGGTCCGCCCGGCCAGCAGATCGTCGCTGCGGGCGTAGGTGACGCTGAGCACGCGAGAGCCCGGCGCGAGCGGAAGGACTTTGTTCGCGTCCCGAACCAAGTTTTGCGACGCGGCCGCCGCCCGGTCGGCCACGGCGCGATTGGCCGCCGTTCCCACCCGGGTCGCGACCGCGGCGGGGTCGACCAGCGCCCCCTCGTGCAGTCCCAACCGGGCTTTCGCCTCCAGGAGACGGCGCACCGAGATGTCGATCCGCTCACGGCTCACCCGGCCCGACTCCACCGCCGCGACAACGGCCTCGACCGTCGCGCCGATGCCGGCGGGCGCAAGCAGCACGTCCGACCCCGCCTCCAGCGCGAGGACGGCGGCCTCGCCCGCCCCGTAGCCGTCGGTGATCGCGCCCATGCGCAGCGCGTCGGTGAAGAGGATGCCGCCGAACGCCATCTCGCCGCGCAGCACCTCGGTCATGAAGTGGGGCGAGAGGGTCGCCGGGCGATCGTCGCCCAGCACGCCCGGCACCGCCACGTGTGCGGTCATCACCGCGTCCACGCCCGCGTCGACCGCCATGCGGAAGGGGAGGAGTTCCACCCGGTCGAGGCGGTTCCGGTCGGCGGCGATCACGGGGAGTTCGATGTGCGAATCGGTCTGCGTGTCGCCGTGCCCGGGGAAGTGCTTGGCGGTGGTGAGCGCCCCGCCCGCGCGCGCGCCCCTGATGAAGGCGGCGCCCAGCCGTCCCACCGCATCCGGGTCCTCCCCGAAGGAGCGCGTGTTGATGACCGGGTTGTCGGGGTTGCTGTTCACGTCGAGTACCGGCGCGAAGAGCCAGTGCACGCCCACCGCGCGCGCCTCCGCGGCGGTGATGCGGCCGTACTCGAAGGCGAGCTCCTCGTCCCCCGCGGCGCCGAAGGCCATCGTCGGCGGGAAGCTCGTCCCCCCACCCTGCGGGAGCAGCGAGGGCAGCGCGTAGCTGTGGTTGATCCGCATCCCCGGCCCTCCGTTCTCGAAGTCGGCGGTGACCAGCAGGGGCACGAGTGCGCGCGACTGGAGCCGGTTCAGCTTGGCCACGTAGGCGTCTGGAACACCGATCGAGATCGAGACGCCCCCGAGTCCCTGCTCCACCCACCCCAGGAGTTCCTCGAAGTCCGCGTCGCTGGCGGAAGCGTAGCCGCCGGGGATCCAGGGGATGACCAGTTGGGCGATAGCCTGACGTAACGTCAGGGTTGTGAGCGTCTCATCCACCCATTGACGCGCCCGGGTGTCGAGGGCGGCGGCGGGGACGACGGGGGCGGGGGCGGCGGTAGCACCGGGGCCGGGGCCGTAGTCCGGCGTCAGGGTGCGCGGGGCGGAAGACGGGCCGGAGGTGCAGGCTCCGGGGAGGATCGCCAGGAGGACCGCGAGGAGGAGGGTGCCGGACGCGCGGGCGCCATCGAGCGACGCTCGGCAGGCGGAAGTCAACTCGACCCCGCGTCGGCCTTCGCCGGGATCTGGAGACCGGCGCCGATCCGGAAATCCCCGATACGCGTCGGCGTCCGTCCGGTGACATCGATCCTGCCGAGGATGGCGTCGACGGCGGCGCGCTCCGAGACCGGCACGCCCGACCAGGCGGTCAGGTACGTCCCCACCTCCGGGAACTCGGTCAGGAGATACGGATTTCCGAACGCCACGACGATGTGCGGGCGGCCCGAGCGCGCCAGCTGCCGGATGAAGTCGACCGCGGGCTCCGGGAGGGCAACCGAACCGGAGGCCGTCCGCACGCCCACGTGGAGCGACACCACCGTCAGGGCCATCCCCCGGGCGCGGCTCAGGATGCGGTCGTACTCCGCCGCTTCCGTCCCCTGCTCCACGTTGACCGTGCGAAGCCGCCGGTAGGTCTGCCGCAGGCGGGAGTTGAAGGCCCGGCCCGCGCGCAGGTCGGTCGCCCTGCGGTAGGTGACCGAATAGACGTTGGCGGTGGGGGTCCCGAGCAGCGGCAGCAGTTCCCGTTCGTCCTTCAGCACGGTGATCGACTGGTCGGCCACCCTGCGGGCCACTGCCAGATGCGGCTCGATCCCGACGACATCGCGAACGCGCGCAATGTCCACGGTGCGTCGGCGGTTCAGCCCCAGGTTCTCCTTTGCCCGCAGGATCCGCAGCACCGACCGGTCGACCCGCTCCTCGGGCAGCCGGCCCGACAGCACCGCGGCGATGATGCCCCGTCGCGCGGCCGCCAGATCCGGCGGCATGAGGATAACGTCGGCCCCCGCCTCGAGCGCCCGCACCGCCGCTTCGCCGCGGTCGAACATGCGGTCGACCGCGCCCATGTCCATCGCGTCGGTAAAGACGAGGCCCCGGAACTGCATCTCGTCGCGCAGAAGGTCCGAGAGGACGGCGGGGGCCAGCGTGGCGGGAATGCTCGCGCCGGTGATCTCGGGCACGGTGATGTGCGCGGTCATGACCGCGCCCAGCCCGGCGTCGACCGCGCGGCGGAAGGGGAGCAGCTCCACCGAGTCCATGCGCTCCTTGCTCACGCGGATCACCGGTAGCGAGATGTGCGAGTCGATCCCGGTGTCGCCGTGTCCCGGGAAGTGCTTGGCGGTCGCGATCGCGCCGTGATCCTGAATGCCCTTGACGAAGGCGGCGCCGAGGACGGCGACCTGTTCCGGATCCTCGCCGATCGCGCGCACGTTGATGACGGGGTTCTCCGGGTTGTTGTTGACGTCGAGGACCGGGGCGAATGGAACGTGGACGCCAATCGCCCGCCCCTCCAGCGCAGTCACGCGGCCCATCTCGTAGGCCATCCCGGGGTCGCCCGAGGCGCCGAGCGCCATGAACGCGGGGAAGCGGGTCGCCCCGCCCAGCCAGATGTTGGTGGGCGCGTGCAACACCCCGTCGAAGCGGAAGCCCGCGCCGGCCTCCAGGTCGGAGCCGATCAGAAGCGGCAGATCCGAGAGCTCCTGGAGCCAGTTGAGCTTCGCGGCGACCTCGATGGGCGAGCCCACCGAGATGATGATGCCGCCGACCTGGTGCTCCTCGACCAGCGCCCGGACGCGCCGCCCGGCGGCCGATCCGCTCGGGGTGAAATCGCCGATCAGGATGGGCATCATCAGCTGGGCGACCTTCTCCTCGAGGCTCAGGGATTCGAGCGTCTGTTCCGCCCAGCTGCGGCCATCGTACCAGGCGTCGCCGGGAGGGTCGAGGCGGCAGGGAGGCGGGTCGGGGGGGGGGGGGGGGGGGGGGATCGCAGCCGCGTCGGGGGTGGGGGGGGTGGGGTCCTGGCCGGGGGTCCCCGCCGCGAGGCTGCAGGACAAGAGGGGCAGGACGAGGGCCGCGAGGAGGAGGGCGAGGGGGGTGCCCGGTGGCCGGGCCGCCGTGCGTGAGGTCGGTGGTGTCAAGGGATCACTTGCGCGCATGTCGTGGGTGTCACCCGCCTATGGATACAAGATAACGATCATCGCCAGTCCGCGGGGATGGCAATCGTGGGACTCCACGGACCATCCCGCGATTGACTTCGACGACAGTGCACCGTATGATTACGATATATTGTCGTATTCGTTGCCGCGCTCTAGACCCGGAGGGAGGACCTATGCATCGCGGACCGCGCACAGTCCACCCCATGGCAGCGGGGGCTGCCATTGTCGGCCTTCCACTCGCCCTCGGCTGCGCGGAGATCGGTCCATGCGACACCGGGCCGCAGGACCGAGGCGCGTCGCGTTCCGGTCGCGGTCGACGCTCGCGGGATGGTCTACTTCAACGGCTGGGGCAGCTGGCCTCCGGGCGACACCCTGATTCACATTCTGCGCCTCGACCGCGGCACCGAGCGCGTGGACACCGTAGGGGCCTATCTACGCCCGTGGCTGGAACCGCCGAGATGCGTGCTCGCACCGCCGGAGCTTCCTTGGGGAGTGGCTCCGGACGGTGCCGTAGTGGTCGGTCGCCAGCGGGCCTACGGTGTAAACTGGCACGCCCCCGACGGGACCATCACGCACGGCGAACCGGTCCCGTTCGAGCCGGTCCCGCTGACGGATGCGGAAAAGGAGGAGTGGTTCAGGGAGGGATACCTTCACTGGGGCACCGCCAGTGTCGGCGTGTCCGCGCGCAGCACTGCGTTTCGCGAGTCTTTCCGAGAGCTTTACGCCACTCGGGAATGGCCCGCCGTCCTGCCGCCAATCAGGCCTGAGACCATTCGCGTGGACCCGGAGCACCGAGCGTGGGTCCGCCGCTCCATGCCCGCAGGCAGCAACGCAACGTACGATGTTTTCGACGGCGAGGGGCAGCGGTTAATGTCGGTAACCCTGGCCGGGGATCGAAGGCTCGCGGGTTTCGGCGCTCGATCGGTGTACGTGGCCGCATTCGGGGCAATGGATCTTGTGCGCCTGGAGCGATACGAACGGCCAATGCCTTCTCGCTGACGGTCCCTCGGCCCCTTGACCCACACGACGCCACGAGTCTCAATTCCGGGTCCCGGCTCGTCTGTCAAGAACCCCACCGCCCCCGGTCAATCGCATGCCCTTTCTCTACGCCCGGCGTTTCTATTCGTCCTTTCCGAGGCTGGTCGTCGCGTCCGGCGTCCTCGCCGCCGCCGCTTGCGCCCCCGCAGGCGACGCCAACGGTGAGACGGCCGCTACCGCCGCCCGCACCCCCCCGTCGCAGCCCCCCCAACCCGGAAACGTCCGGCCCGGCATCGAAGTCCTCCTGAGCGACTCCCTCTCGCTGGTGCGCGGCCGCCGCGCGGGGCTGATCACCAACCACACGGGACGCGACCGCAGCGGCACCCCCTCGATCGACCTGCTCGCCGCTCACCCCGACGTGGAGCTGGTCGCGCTCTTCTCCCCCGAGCACGGGATCCGGGGCAGCGCCGAGGCGGGTGTGCGCGTCGAGGATGGGGCGGACGAGGGAGACGGGCTGCCCGTTCACTCCCTGTACGGCGAGAACCGGGCCCCGACGGCCGAGATGCTGGACGGCATCGAGGTGCTCCTCTTCGACATCCAGGACATCGGCACCCGCTACTACACATATTTGTCGACCATGGCGCTGAGCATGGAGGCCGCGGGCGAACACGGCATCCCCTTCGTGGTCCTCGACCGCCCCAACCCGATCGGCGGCGATCCAGTGCACGGCAACATCCTCGACCCCGCCTTCTCCAGCTTCGTGGGGCTCTATCCCATCCCGATGCGGCACGGGCTGACGGCCGGCGAGTTCGCGCGGATGGCGGTGGGCGAGTTCGGCGTGGATGTCGAGCTGAGCGTGGCGGTAGTGGACGGGTGGAGCCGCACGATGCCATTCGACGACACCGGCATCCCCTGGATTGCGCCGTCGCCTAACATGCCGTCGGTGGCGAGTGCCCTGCACTACCCTGGCACCTGCCTCTTCGAGGGGACGCCGATTTCGGTGGGCCGGGGGACGGATCGGGCGTTTCAGCTGGTGGGTGCGCCGTGGCTCGACGGGGAGGCGCTGGCGGCCAGGCTAAACGCGCTCGGCGTGCCGGATGCCCACTTCATCCCGGTGCGGTTTACGCCGGAGAACCCCGGTGACGGCAAGTTCGGCGGCACCGAGGTCGGGGGCGTGCGGTTGGAGGCCGCCGGACCGGACTACGACCCGACGCTGGCGGCCTTGGCGCTTATGGCCGAGATCAAGGCCATGTCGGGCGACCAGTGGGGCTGGCGGATCGGCCACTTCGACCGGCTGGCGGGGACGGACGGGCTGCGCGTGGCGCTGGATGCGGGCGTGACATACGCGGAGCTGGCGGAGGGGTGGGGGGAGGGGCTGGGCGACTATCTCGCCCGGCGGGAAACTTATCTGCTCTACCGGTGACGGGGGCGGGCTGTCCTACTTCCAGAGTCGAATCATGAACTCATGCTCCCGATCTTCGAGATCCGGCTCAGTGGCGTTGTGTGCTTGCATCCCCGGAATGATCTTGTTCCGCACTCCCATTCCTCTGGCGTCAACGTACCCGTAGTCCCGCATGACGTTTACCAGGGTCTGGTTGCGGGCGTAGCGCATCCCGGACTTCATTCCTTCAGGCGTCACCGTGTTGGGCAACCGACCGGGGCTTCTGATTTCCAATCGATTGGAGAAGATATTGAGCGTGATGTCGGTGCCGGCAATGCTGTAGTCGCGGTGTACGAGGGCGTTGGTCACCGCCTCCCTTATCACTCTCTGCGGATACTCCCAGCGGTCCACCCGGCGAGGCCCTTCCAAGCGAGCTGTCGGCGTGGTGTTTCGCCGGACGAAGTCCCAGGCCTGGTCGACCAGACCTGGTTCAACCACCGATCCGGTGCGGTCGCGCAGGGGAACGAGTGGTCCCCGCAGGTCTTGGTCCGCTCGGGTCGCGTAGTCGGGCTGATCACCCGCATAACAGATGGCCCGGATGCCGGATTGCGGTACAAAACGCTTCGGGTTGTTGCCGAAGAGCAACGCTCCGCTCACAGTAGGCGCCGCTCTCCGGTGCGTGCTCACCGCCAGATCCAGATTGATGAGCTGCGTTCTCCACTCTTCGGACTGCGGATCGCCAAGTGCCTCCCACCGCAATACGCGCTCGAAGTAGTCGCGCAGCCGCCGGTGGTCCAGAATCGTCGCTTCCGCACCCGGCACAGGCTTGAGGCCATACTCGATCCGCCCGGACTGCTGATACAACCGGGCCTCTTCCTCGCGGGTCGCATCGCGTGTGGTGGTCCCTACTCTCACCTTCGTGACCCAGGCCGAACCCTTTTTCGCCTTATAGGGCTTGTCCGGCGAATCCTCCGCCAGCGAGACGATGCCCACGACCTTGTCTCGGTCCCAGCGGATGGTCTCCCAATACGGAAGGGTTGCCGGCTGAACATGGACGCGAGCGACCTCCATGACCCATTCCTCCGCCTTCCGCGGATCCCGTGTCAAGCCGCTGACGGTCTGGTCTTTTTCAACCCCCAGCAGGATGTGTCCGCCCCTGAGATTGAGGAGCGCAACCATCTCTGCAGCGAGTTTGCCGGGGGAGATATCGTCCCGCTTGAATTCCACACCGGAGCTCTCGTCGTTGCGGATCAACTCGATCAGTTCGGCCCTGGTCATCTACGCCAACACCCTCTAGAACCCGTACTTGTGTCGTCTGTTCTCGAAAGCGTCCTTACCGCCCTCGAGCAGGTCTTCTATCAGTTCGCGTACCTGTTCGTCATCGATTGAACCCATGTGCTCCCAGAGGACTTCGGCTCTTCCCCCTTCGGCGTCGCCGACAGGAGTGAGGCCGAGGATCAGCTCCGCGTCACCAAGCACGGGGATGTTTGCATTGTGCGTCGAAAAGATGAATTGCCGACGCTGCTTCTCTTCCCTCATCCGGGGAACGATCCCATCCGTTATGAAGCGATTGTCCAGGTCGTCCTCGGGCTGGTCCACAATCAGGGGGGCATCGGACTCCAGCAGAAGCAGCAAGAGAACCGCCGTTGCCTTTTGGCCGGTCGACAGTTCGTCGAGTGGGCGCCACGACGGCGTTTGCCCCGATGGAGCCAGGTTGAGCCGTATCTCGGTGGTGTTGGGCAAGTTGAGCTCTTCGATGCGCATGAGGGTCTCCTCATGGGCATTTGCCAGCAGCTCCGCCTGCTTTGGGGTGGTCCCGTACTTTGCCAAAACCGCATCGGACCCCGCGCGGCAGGTGTCTGCCAATTCCGGAAGGGAGAGGTCCGGCGCGGAATCGAGGATTTCAACCGTCTTTGCGAGGTTGCCGCCGATCCCTTCGCGGAGAAGATCAGAGAGTGGCTCCCGGTCACCGGCAGCGACCACCTCGACCTGGACTCGCCCCTGAAGCCGCTCGGTTACGTCCCTGGCTGCCTGGATCAGCGACTGGAACTCGGCAGTCTTCAGGTCTTCCCATTCGACAAGGAGCGTGCGACGATGTTCCAGGTGGTCTGCTTCCGCGCGCTCCGCCAGGGACACTTCCCGGTCGAGAGGCCGAAGGCGCTCTATCTTCCGACGGAGGCGAATAAACTCCTCTCCATGCACCGCGGAGCGCTCAAGCCCTCGGAGAATGGCCTCGTATGCTTCCTGTACCTCCCTGCGACGCTCTTCCCAACTGGATCTGATCTCCGCGATACTGTCGTCTGCCCGGCCCAATGACTCCCTGAGACTGTCGGCCAACTCCTGCAACTCGCCGCTCAGTTTCGCCAGGATCCGGTTTCCAAGCCCCAGAATGTCCCTACCAGGAAGGCCATCGAGCGCTCCCCGCGACAGGAAGGTCAAGTCCAGGGGAAGCTCCTGGCGGAGGTTCTCGCCACACTCGCGAAGTGGTTCCAGGCGCTCTGCCATCGAGTCCAGGATCTGCTCTTCACGAACCAGGAGGCTGCGGTCTCGCAATCGTTCTTCCAATCCGGCCTTGCGGTACTGCTCAAGCGTCTCTTCAAGCCCTGGCAGTCCCGACAGACGCTCTCGCAGGTCTTCCAACTCGCGTCGTACCTTGAGGATCGACCGCCTGGTCTCTTTCAGGCTGTGTCGAATCTCGGTCTTCCTCCTGGCCAACGACGTGTCCCGCTCAAGGAACCGGTCCAGTAGGCGAGTTCGTTCAACGGCACTTCGGGTTAGCTGGGCGATTTCGTGCTGGCCGTAGATCTCGACGCGAGGGAGAATATCCTGCGGGAGCCGATTCGAGATTGCACCATCCCGGTCGCGCACCACCGGCGGGTTCGGAACGGTACGTTCTATCAGATAGTCTCGCGTGCCCGGCCCACGAGTACGCACCAGAAGCGATACCCTGGTCCCGCTCTGGAGCACATTGTCGACAATTCCCTGGTGGGCTTTCTGGGCATCGTCACCAATTGGATTCAGACCCAATACGTAACGGAGGCTCTCGATCACCGTGGACTTCCCGGCGCCCCTTCCTCCGATCAGCACGTTGAGATTGGGATTCAAGGGCATCTTCGTTCCGTCAAGAAACCCACCTTTCCAGGACATTCCGAGCATTGCGGCGCGGGGTTCCTGCTCGACACTGGCCGTTGCGGGATTGAGCTGGATTCGAGATCCCGGATCCAGGAATGCCTGCCTCAGGCCTTCGATACCGACTTGGGACATCTTGATCAGAGAAGTTGCCGCACGGCCACCCAAGTCCTCCGGATCCACGACATCTCTGGCGTTGATCGCGGCCATAGCGAAGCCGCCACCCGCGGTTCGCGAGCGACGATACTGGGGATCCTCGTTCAGGATGAGACGTCGCACCCATGGGTTTACTTCGTCGAGCGACTTGGGTATCTGTACGGCGAGAAGGTCCTCACTCCTCCAGGCCCGGATGCGGGGATCCCCGTCGAGAACCTCAAGAAGGCCGCCGGGACTGCTCGTCACGTGCGCAGCAACGGTGATTCCCCCTTGTTCTCGAACGATTGCCAGCACCTTGACAAACGTCTTGTCGGACAAAGTGCTGTTGGATCCCAATTGCCGGATTCCGAGTTCCCCCAGGAACCGCTCCAGTTGGTCCTCTTCCATGTCGGGAGGGTAGATGCACAGCACATGAATCCCCTCCGAGGAGCGGACCTCGAAACCGGGAAAAATCGTGATGTCGTGACCCATGGCTGCTTTGCGGAAAGGGCCGACCCCCCTCACGTCGTTGTGATCCGTGATCGCGAGCACTGATACTCGCAGTTCAAGCGCCTTGGCAATCATTTCGCGCGCGTGGGATTCGGCGTCACCGGAACTCTTCTGTCCTCGATACCTGGGGCCGTATTCAAACGGGTTCACCTGAAGGGCACACCGATGGAACACTGCACCCTTGGGCGCTTCGTCGAATACGGTAAGCGGGTCGGCCCGCGGTTTCCTCTCCATGCCCTAAGTTAGCCTGCTGGCGACGCCTGAGGTACGGATTCGTCCATGAACTCGCCTTGCCATCGAGTCCAGCTCCGTCCTCGTCACGTCAGACATGCACCACTTGCCCGAACCGTCGAGTCAAGAGCGTGAACCGATATCGCGCCCCTACCACCAACCCCCCAACCCCACCTCCTCGTCCCGCTCGAAGAAGCTCGGTGCCGGCTCCAGTTCATCCTCCGGATAGTCAAGCGGCTCGCCCGTCGTCTCGTCGATCCCCAGGGTCACGCCGCTGTTCCAGTCCGGCGGTTCGACGCCCAGCAGCCACTTCACGAAGTAGTCGTCGCGCCGCTGCCGGAACTGCCCGCCCACCCCGTGGCCTCCCCCCGGCCGCACGTACAGG
>JAPOOQ010000216.1 GCA_026713345.1 Gemmatimonadota bacterium
GCTCCCCCCGGTGCCGCCCCCCCCCCCCCCCCCCCCCCCAAATCCCCTCCCCCCACCACCCCGCAGCCCCCGCAACACCGCCGCCGCCTGCTCGCCCAGCTCATCGGCGCGCGCCTGCAGCTCGGCGCTCACCTCCACGCGCCCCATCGCGGCCTCGATCCCGCGCAGCTCGGTCTGGATCTCCTGCGCCTGGCGCGTCGCCATCTGCTGCGTCGCGGAGAGGCGGCGGTGCTGCAGGCGCAGTCCCTGCAGCTCGGCGAGCTGCGCCCGGGTCATCCCGATCAGGGCGTCCATCTCGACCGTGAAGGTGCGCTCCATCACCATCGGCTCCGCGTCGGGCGGCGTGACGGTGAGCCGCGCGGTGTACTGGTCCGCGAGCGCCGGCGGCCCGGCTCCACCACCCCCACCGAAGCCCCCAAACCCACCGAACCCACCACCGAATCCACCACCCCCGCCCTGCTGCGCCGCCGGCGGCCCCGACCAGGGCGCATCCCAGCGCAGATCCCACCGCGCCATCTGCAGGCCGGCACCGGCCTCCGCCTCCAGCGTCCGCACCGTCTGACCATCGCTCGCGACGATTTCCAGCATGCGCTCGCCCCTCGTCCCCTGCGGCACGTAGTATGCGATCCCCGCGCCGTACGCCGGATTCGGCGCCCGGTATTCGCGGCCCGCGTGGGTCCCGGAACTCGGCGCCGTGTTGACCACGTACGCGAAGGCGTCCGCGACCGGAAACAGGTAGGGCCCGCCCGCGGCCTTCGCCTCGGCCAGGTGCACGATCGGGTTGAGGTCGTCGACGACGTAGAAGCCGCGGCCATGGGTCGCCACCACCAGCGCGTTGTCGCGGTGATGAATCTTCAGGTCATGCACCGGCGACGGCGGGATGCCGTTCTCCAGCGGAACCCAGGTGCCGCCACCGTCCAGCGTCACGAAGGGCCGGATCTCGGTCCCGACGAAGAGCACGCTGGGGTTCTCGTGGTGCTCCGCGAAGGCGCGCACGTTGCCGAACTCCGGCAGGTCGCCGCTGATCGAGGTCCAGCTCTGCCCCTGATCGGTGCTCTTCATGACGTAGGGGCGGAAGTCGTTGCTGCGGTGTCCGTCGAAGGTGGCGTAGATGGTCGCTTCGTCGTGGGCGGACCAGCGCACCTTGCTGACGTAGGTGGTGTCCGGGACGCCGGGGAAGTCGGTCATCTTGTGCCAGGTGACGCCGTCGTCGGTGGTGACGGAGACCTGGCCGTCGTCGGTGCCGGTGACGATGTGCCCCTGGCGGTGCGACGAGACGTGCATGGTGGAGATGTTGGAGAAGACGGCCGTGCCCTGGTGGCGCGCAACTGCGTTGTTGGCGGGGATCGACCCCATCATGGGAAGGACGTTGCGGTCGATTTCGCGGGTGACGTCGAGGCCCAGGACCTGCCAGGAATCGCCCCGGTTGGGGCTCTTGAAGACGTGGTTGCCGGCGAAGTAGACCGTGGCCGGATCGAAGGGCGAAAGCTGGATCGGCGAACTCCAGTTGAAGCGGTAGCCGTCCTCGCCGGGCGCGGGGCGCGGGCGGATCGACTTGCGTTCACCGGTGCGGCCGTTGAAGCGGACAAGGTTTCCGTTCTGCGACTCCACGAAGGCGATGTTGTGGTCGTTGGGGTCGATCGCCGCGTAGAAGCCGTCGCCTCCCTGCATGCGGAACCAGTCGGCATTGACGACGCCGATGCTGTTGCGGGTGGCGCTCGGGCCGCCCCAGGTCGAGTTGTCCTGCAGGCCGCCGTAGATCCCGAAGAAGGGCTCCTGCATGTCGATGCCGACCGCGTAGAACTGGCTGAGCGGCAGGTTGGGCGAGAAGTCCCAGGTGTCGCCGAAGTTGTGCGAAACGTAGAAGCCGCCGTCGTTGCCGAGCAGGAGGTGGGTGGGGTCTTCCGGGTTGATCCACATGGCGTGGTGGTCGACGTGGACACCCCCGCTCGCGGCCGAGCTCCAGGTCACTCCGCCGTCCATCGACCGCTGCAGCGGGACGCCGAGGTGATAGACGACTTCGGGGTCCTGCGGATCGACGCGGATCTGCCCGAAGTACCACGGGATCGACGCGATGTCGCTCATCTGCCGCCACGCCCGGCCGCCGTTGTCGGTGCGGTAGACGCCCTGTTCGGAGCCCTCGATCACGGCGTAGACGGTCTGCGGGTTGCTGAGGCTGATGTCGAGGCCGATGCGTCCCATATCGGAGGTCGGGAGCCCGCGCGTGAGCCGGGTCCAGGTGTCGCCGCCGTCGATGGACTTGTGGATGCCGCTGCCGGGCCCGCCGCCGACGTAGCTGTAGGCGCGCCGTTCGCGCTGGAGGGAAGCCGCGTAGAGGATGTCCGGGTTCGTGGGGTCCATGACGATGTCGGTGACCCCGGTGTGCTGGTCGATCGTGAGCACGGCCTCCCAGCTCTCGCCGCCGTCCATGGTGCGGAACAGGCCGCGTTCACCGCCGGGCGCCCAGAGCGGACCCACCGCCGCGACGTAGACGATCTCCGGATCCTCCGGGTGGATGACGATGCGCCCCACGTGCTGCGACGTGCGCAGCCCCATATGCTCGAAGGTCTCGCCGGCGTCCACGGATTTGTAGACCCCGTCCCCGTAGGACGAGCTGCGCTGGTTGTTGGGCTCGCCCGTCCCGACCCACACAATGTTGGCGTTCGACGGCGCCACCGTGACGTCGCCCATCGAGCCCACGCCCGCGTCGTCGAAGATCGGCTCCCAGTCGACGCCGCCGCTGGTCGATTTCCAGATCCCGCCCGTCGCGGCGGCGATGTAGATGATGGTGCCAAGGCGACCGCCCCGCATGCCGGGCGTCTCGGCCACGGCGATGTCGACGATGCGGCCGCTCATCACGGCCGGCCCGATGGAGCGCGCGGCGACCTGGTTGACCAGGGAACGGTCGTCGAGTGCTTGTGCGGGTCCGCCGCCGGGTCCGCCGCCACCGCGTGGCCCGCCCTGCTGGGCGTCGAGAAGGGTGGGGGGGAGGAGGAGGGCCAGGGCGAGGGCAAAGGCTGTACGCGGCAGGGCGCGGCCCGTGCGGCGCAACGTGACCGAGGTGGCGTGAAGGAGCGTGGCGCGGCTGAACATGTCGATGACTCGCTTGTCGGGGGTTGGATCCGTCGCAATCGGGTGACCGATAACGAAAATACCCCGTCCGCGAAAGGGCGCGCGGGGTGACAGGCGGGGCGGCGCGGGGCCGGGCAGGTAGGAGCCGTTTGGGCGGAGGCCGGGCTACGCTGAGGTTTTCGGGACGATTAGCCGGGTCCTCGGGACGATTAGTTGCATCATTGATATACTAATCTATATTTTTGTATCTGGAATATATATGATAGTATATTGTTACTATGGTCCATAGCAGATCTAATCCTGCCGCTCCAGCGACCACACCTGCACGTACTCCACCCCGAGTTCGTCCCGGGTGTGGCCCAGTACGTAGTCCACGCCGATTTCGTAGATCTCCAGCCCGTCCGGCGTCTCGATCACTCCGATTACCCAACCCTCCGGGTCGAGTACCGTCCACAGCGAGCCCGGTCGTTCCTCGCCCGGTGGCTCAAACTCTTCCACCCAGAGGTGGTCCACCCGGTCGGCGATCAACGAGTTGAACGCGGGAAGGAACTCCGCGACGGGGACTTCCTCCCAGGCTCTTCGCTGCCGCGTCAGGTATTGCTCGACCTCCGTGGCCGGTATTTCCGGGGGAATCCAGGAGAGCTGGCGGTCAATGTAGGTGTCGATGTGGGCCTGGGTCGGCACACGCGGGGCCACACCGAGGCGCACGATGCGGGCCAGGGCGCCGTCTCCTGCGTACGCCCGGATTTCGTAGCGGCCGGTCGAAGCCTGCACGAACAGATCGCCCCACGCCTCCTGGGCCGCATGAGCACCGAAGGGTGTGGAATACATGATCGAACGGTCCGTTCCCTCGTTGGCGATGTAGCGCTCGTCTCCGGGATGCGTTCCCAAGGAGGCCACTATCCTGCCTTCAGGACCCCGAATCTGGACCTCGACAGTCTCGTACATGTGCGGCTCGTGGCTCACCAGGATCGCGCCATCCCGCCCCATCGACTTCGGGTTGAAGGGCATCCCCGGCGGCGAGTTCTCGTCCCTCTCGAACACGATGTTGCGCCCGAAGTTGCCGTCCGCGTCGAGCACGGTGACGCCGCGGCGCGGTCCGTACCACGCGGCGATGGAATCGCCACGCCAGGGTTCGATGGCCACCAGTGATCTGAACTCGCCCGGGCCGTCCCCCCTGCCTCCCCAGGTGGCCACATGGGTTCCGTCCCCGTCGAACACCCTCAGTTCCTGCGTTCCAGCGTTCAACACGACGATCCGACCGTCCGCCAGCCTGAGGGCATCCCTGACGATGTAGAGCAGGTAGGGTTCGTCGCCATCAGCCCGGCCGATCGTGACGGCCGGCTCGGTCCCGATCCTCCACGGCAGGCGCGAGCCACCCGGCGGCGGCGAGTTTTCGATGATACGGATGCCGGCGCTGTCTCGGACCGGTGCACCGGTGTCACCGGGCAGGGTGTCGTCCGTCTGGCAGGCCAGGGCAGTCACGATGACGATGGGGATCAGGGGTCTCATCGTGGCAACTCGACCGCGTACACTTCGATGAATTCTTCGCCCATTTCGCCCGTGCGGAGAACGGCGATGCGGTCCGCGGCCACGTCGAGCAGCTCGTGGCTGGCGCTGGGAATGGTGGTTTCGAGATCGAGAGCTGCCCATCCGGTGATTCCGCTGTCTCTGACCTTCAGCAGCTCGGCACGATAGACGGGAAGCTTGAGCCTGCCGACCGGGATGCCGTCGGGCCCGAGAACCGTCCAGCTCCGCTCCAGGTCGTCGAGTCGGGGGTAGCCTCCGAGCCAGATCGCGCCATCGGCATCCACCTTGAGCGCGCCGATGGCAGGATAGGAGTCGCGCACCCCTGCCTGCTCCAGCCTCTGGCGGTTCGACGGACGCAAGTCTTCCGGGAAGACTTCGAGAGCGAGTTCGGTCCATGCCTCCTTTTCCTCGGAGGTGACTTCGCGGGACGCATTTCCGCCCCGGATGCGGGTCAGCGGGGCCGAGGCTTCGTACAGGGCAATATCCACCGAATCGGTCGTGGCCAGAACCGCGTGCGGGCCGCGTCCCGCGTAGAGCGCGGTGGCGCCGAATCCGACCGCGGTCATCCGGCCGGACGAGACGTGGCGCTCCTTTCCGGCCCACCGGCCGAGCGTATCCACCACCTCCCCCGCCTGGTCGAAGACCACCAGAAAGAGCGGGCCCCGCTGAAACCCCTGGGGCCGGAAAGACCGCGTCTCGAGCACAGCCACAAACCCTCCGCCGCCCAGGTGCACCAGTGGGACGTAGGCCTCGTTCAAGTGGATGCGCTGAACCCCGGTCACGCTTCCCTGGGTGTCCAGGAAGGTGAATCGTTGCAGCCGACTGTCGAACACCGAGACGTTGCCGTCCGAGCCGACCCCGATCCCGGCCATGTCGACATACTCACCCGGCCCCTCTCCCTCCCGGCCGACCCGCTGAAGCTCGCTTCCCTGTTGATCGAGGAAGAGGACCTCGGACGACCCCCTGTCCGCGATGGCGAGTGAGGAATCGGGAAGGAACACCGCGCCCACCACATGGTAGAGCTCGATATCCGCGGCGGTGGAATAGAGCAGCCTCAGGTCCAGTTCGGGAAGATCGAGCGCGCCCAGATCGGAGATGCGGACGATGTCCACGCCAGCGGAGTCGGTGGCCGATACGGTCGTGGCTTCCGCCCCGCTGCCGGAGCGGCCCGACCCTTCGGATGCCTCCCCACACGCGAGCGCCGCAAGGGTCGGGGCCGCGAGAATCAGGCGTCGTGCGGTCGGTTGCATCGGTCCTCCTCCGAGCCCCGGGTCAGCTGGCGAGGGGCCTGTGGGGCGACAGGCTGCGGGTGCGGCGCTGCTGGACTGAACTGAATGATAGCCCGTACGTGTCAGGAATGGAGCCGGTTTCTTGTGCTATCTCCGATGCTGGAGAGTGGGTTTCCATACGTCGTGTGCAACGGTGGTAAGGATTGTGTCCACGGGAGACACAAGAATCCTGGATGGAGTGCGGTGCCAGAGCACCTCACTGAACCGCCGGCTTGCGAGCACACGCCCCGAGCCGGGGTCCACGACCTCGATCATCCAGTCGAAAAGCCGGTTGTACTCCTGCAGGTCGAAGGGGCGTTCCTCGTTGCCGCGGGGCGGAGGTTCCCAGTCGACATCCGCATCGCGGACGATGGTCCAAACAAGCCCGTCCTCATCTTCCCACAGCCCCTCAACTCGCGGAGGGGGGTACACCGCAATATCGGTCGGCTCGTCAGACTCACGGAACCAGTCGGACGGAATCCGGGTCGACTGTAGCCGTTCTCCGGTAGACGGATCCCAGCGCTCGAGGACATACCTGGCGGGAGCCATCGCCCAGACAGTGCCGTCCCGGCCTGGCGCGACCTTTCGGGTCAGGATGTGTTCCAAACCGGGGCGATACCGCGGTTCGTCTGTGCCGAAGGATCGGACCACCCGGCCCTCTCGATCAACCACATGCATGGGATAGCCGATCGTCTCGCTTCTACTGATCTGTGCGGACACGAGGAGGGACCCATCAGGCATCACTAGAGCCGGAATACCGAAAGGCATTGGAAATGTCCCG
This sequence comes from Gemmatimonadota bacterium, assembly GCA_026713345.1. Lineage (GTDB taxonomy): Bacteria > Gemmatimonadota > Gemmatimonadetes > Longimicrobiales > Gaopeijiaceae > Bin94. The sequence goes on from JAPOOQ010000216.1 coordinate 6,652, forward strand.
GTCAGCGCGCGGTCAGGGCCGAACGCCGTAATGCGTCCCTGTCGCATATCTGGAGCGAACAACGTGTCGCCAGATCCCGGGATTAGAGTGTGCACTTGTACGAACTCCCCCGGCCCCTGGCCCCCCCGGCCGATCACCCCGGCGAGCCGACCATCCGGCCCGAACTCCACGATCTGTTTCCCATCGAAGCTCGCCGACACGAACGTCCCTGTTTCGGTCTCCTGGATCCGAACTATGGATGTCGGCAGAATACCGGGTTCGTCCGCGTCGGTGATGCGTACGATGTGTTCGAGTTCGATCCGGCAGTCGCCCGCATGGCATGGGTCAGAAGTTTCCGGCGGGGGCGCCTCCGCAACGCATCCGGCGATAACCACAGAAAGTGGAACGATCCGAAAAGGCGGGCGGCGTGGCCGCCTTGAGGTCACCCGAGCGAGTGCCGGCTCCGTCACTCCCTCCGCCACTCCCCGCGGTGAACCCGCCCGAACCGGTCCGTGGCCTCCACCACGACTTCGCCCTCTTCACCGGTCACCGCGGCCCGGAACAGGTGATCCACGGGCACCGGCTCGACCCAGTCGCGGCGCTCGGGCAGATCGGGTCCGGAGTGCAGCTCCACGCTCAGCGGGTCGAGGCCCCGGCGGCGCTCCATCTCGCCACGCGGCTCGCCGTCGGCGAACCAGCGGACCGTCCATTCCGGGTCCCAGTTCCAGATGTTGGCGAGCAGCTCGCCGGGAACCGATGGATCGGTTCCGGTGCGGTGCAGGCGCATCTGATGGTCGGGGTCGTGGCCGGTCGCCTTGTAGCGCCAGCTCACCTGCTCGCCGCGTATGGTGTAGACGCAGTAGCCGTTGGGTGTGCCGTCGTGACAGATCGGGCCGCTCCACCACGCGCCGCACACGGCTCCGGTGACGTGCTCGTGCGTTCCGTGCTCGAAGACGTGCTCGCACTCGTGGGTGTGGCCGGTCAGGATGTGCGCGTTGAAGGGTTCCAGGAGGCGGTAGAGCGCCTCCCGGTTCGTGATCGCGAGGCCGGTGCTCGGAGACTCCTCGTCGAAGCGGAGGTGCTGGCTGCCGAGGACGGGGATGTGGGTTGCCACGATCACCGGCGAGCCGGGCTCCACGCGGGCAAGGTCCTGCTCCAGCCAGCGCAGGGTGTCGGCGTCGAGATAGCCCAGGTACCCCCGTCCGTACCAGAAGACGTCGTCGAGCACCACATAGTGCACCGCGCCCCGGTTGAAGGAATAGTTCCCAGGTCCGAAGTGGCCGGTGAAGGTCGCGATGGATCCGCGGTCGGTGGGGCTGTCCATGTCCAGGTCGTGATTGCCGACGACCTGGAAGAATGGGATCCCGATCTCCGCCACGCCACGCTCGTAGTCGGGGTAGAGATCGAGGTTGTCGAACATGATGTCGCCGCACGAGATCCCGAAGGCGTGCTCGTCGCCGAGCGACACCGCGGTGCCGCGCAGGTCGGGCACGGACTGCGAGAGGAACCAGCTCGTTTCCGTCGAGTCCTGCGTCTGGATGTCGCCCAGAAGGAGCAGCGTGTGGTCGTCGTGCGGCACCGGATCGGGTTCGAGTTCGAAGACGGCCGACTGTTCGCTGGTGCGCGTCAACGGCTGGTAGAAGCGGGCGGTGCCGGGGCTGTTGAGCGGGATCCGGTAGCCCGACGGAAGGGTGATCCGGACGAACCCCTGTTCCGGGACGGTGACGAGTTCGAAGGTGCCGTCGGCCGCGGTGTCCACGACCTGGGCGCCGTCCGTGACGGGAACGCGGGGGAGCCCGGCGCCGCGCGAGCGCACGACGCCCCGGACCCGGATGGGGGCGGGGTGGGGGGTCGCGCGGAGATCGAGCGGCGCGTAGGGATCGGCCAGAATGCGCTCCGGGGCGATCATGGCACCGGTGAGCGCGGCGGCCCCGGCCTTGAGGAAGGCGCGGCGGGTGGGGGGGGTCATGGATGGCGCACGACTGCGCGTTCCAGGAGGCCTGATCATTTGCCACCTCCGGCGGGATGCGGACTGAACCCGGCGTGGAGGGTTCGCCGGGGTACCGGGCATCAACCTATCGTTCCGCCGCCTCCTCCACAAAGCCATCCATCCGCACCAGCCTCCTGCCCACCACGTGCGGTCGATCCATCGAGTCACGCCAAATCCCCCAGACATGGGTGCCCGTGGCGTCGTGAACCATCAGCGACTCGGGCAGCAGGACACGGCGCGGTGGCTGGTCGAGGTCGTCCCTCTTCACCACGTAGTACACGCGCAGGGTGTCCGAGCGCTCGGTGGTCTTGATCCATACTTCGCCCGAGGCGGTCAGCACGTGTCGTTCCGCCGCCGGCAGGTACTCCGGGGTATGGAGCGCATCTCTGTACATCTCTCGTAGCTGCTCCCTGGGCACACGCATCCGGGACTCCGGGGAACTCAAGCCCGGCGCCAAAGCTTCGACCGCCTCATCTACCAACTCCTCGACCATCCGGGCCGTCAGCCGCCTGGGCTCGAGCCGCAAGTGCCGATGCCAGACCGTGTCTCCCGCAACGTTCGTTTCGAGCAGTTCGACAGCGCCGGGCTCACCCTTCACTCGCATCACCACTGCGGCATCGAGCTCGAACAGAACCCGATCCGCGTCACCAAACCACTGGCGTCCAAAAAACGAACTGCCGTCCGCGAACTCCATGACGTGCATCCTGTTGCTGACATCCAACCAGAGCAGCGGCTCGGGTTGGTCCCACTGGCCAGAGTCGGAACGGCGCACACGAATCACCGGCTGGCGATCGACGGGCGGAACACCGATTCTCCCGGCTTCCACGTCCGCGGACACCTCCGGAAACCCCAGGTATCCGCCGTCATGTGGCCAAGCAAGGATTACACCGAACCCCTGGTAGCTCAGGGCCGCATCCACTCCTCTTACGGTTCCCAACAGCGCCCCATCGCCCGCAAAACGGGTGAACCGCGAACCGATCCCCTCCCTCACCCAAAACGTGCCATCCGTCTCAACGAACAGGTCCTGGGCGGAAACGAACTCCCCGGGACCCTGGCCCTGCCCACCCACGGTGAAGCGCAGGACCCCATCCGGAGACCAGGCACTCACAGTTGCGGTTCCACCATCGAGCACGAGA
>JAPOOQ010000217.1 GCA_026713345.1 Gemmatimonadota bacterium
CGCTTGAGGGCGACTACGCCAGCCGGAACTTCTTCACCGTGTCCAGCGGTGACTAGCGGCGCAGGCTGGCGCCGGGCTGGAACCAGGAGGATCCGCCGCCGGCTCCGGAGCTTTCGGGGCCGGCGGCGCTCTCGCGTCCGAGCAGTGAGCACTCTCAAGGTCAAGTACCCCGGTCGGCAGGAAGCCGGCAGCATCGGCACGCGGAGCAAGCGCCGGAGAAGTTCGGGACCCCGGCGGGCGCCGACCGGCCTCCGCTTGCGCCGCCTCCCCTTCCGCCTCCTCCGCTGGGTCGCGCTGGTCATCATCCTCGCAGCCGTCCCCTTCTTCCTCCTCATCCGGGGCGGCGTCTTCGCCTACCACCAGTGGGGACTCGGCGCGTGGCCGTCGCTGGCGGTCTCGGCTGCGGCCACCGCACTCCTCCTTGCTCTCTACGCCTGGGCCATGGGCCGCCGCATCCGCGCACAGGGAAGGGGCTGAAATGGCTGATGACCCGCGGCGCGGCGGCCATCGGCATCGCCTACGTCGCCTACTCGCTCGTCTATGTGGGCGGTGCCAACGTCAAGTCGGAGGAGGTGCGGGCCGAGTATGCCGCGCTCCACCCGCTATTGCGCGTGGCCGCGAGCACGCTGATCCTCGCCGACCCCGAGGCCGTGATCACCGACGCCGGTCGCACCCCCGACTTCTACCGGCGAATGGGGCTTTCGCCCAACGAGAGCTCACTCCACTTCGAGCAGGACGACGGCTTTGTGCACGCCCTGGACCTCCGCACCATCGACCGTCCCGAGTGGCGGAACCGAGCCGTAGAGCTGGCGTTCTGGGCGCTGGGTTTCCACTCGCTGCGGCACAAGGGGACCGCGGATCACCTGCATGTGTCGCTGAGGCTGCCCGGGTAGGGCTGGAGTGCCGCGTAACGCTACTCCCCATACATCTCCGTGATCAGCCGCCGGAGCTGCGGGAAATTGACAAGTCTGGATTACATAATGTCATGTAGACATTACGTTCAGACAGAGGAATACCATGTAATTACCGTAATTACGTGACAGGCCCGCGTCAACGCTTGGGAAGTTCGCCCACGGGCTCCCGAGGCCCGCGTTGCAAGGCGAGCCTGCGGACGTCCACACCCCCTCAGTTGTGCTCGTGCCCCTCCTCGTAGTGCCGCGCCAGCGCGTCTCCGCCGAAGTCGTTTTCCAGGTCGCGCCACACCGAGTGCACGTGATTCGCGTTGCCCTGGGTGTTGTCGTACTCGATCAGGAACTGGGGCGCGTGCACACGGTAGTAGTGGCCCTCGCCGGGCTCGGGTGAGCCGGCCCAGGCGAAGTACAGCTCGCCCGGCGGGATCTCGTCGCGGATGCGGGCCATCCACGCATGCGCGCTCTCCGCCTCCATGTTGCCCACGTACTCCCATATCACGCCCATCAGCACCTCGCGCTGCTCACCCGATAGCCGCGCCGCCGGGATCCCCTCGAAGCCGTCCAGCCGCGCCTCGCGGTCGTTGCCCGTGATCATGTCGCGGGGCGCCTCGGCTGCGATCACCGCCATCTCGCGCTGCTCGGGAGTCAGCATGAACAGGAGCGCGCGCGCGAGGTCCTCCTCGCGGCCCAGCGGGCGCCACCCGGCTTTCTCGCCGGACGTGACGGTCGCCGGATTGGCCCCCATGAAGGCTGGCCCGGTCACGGTCAGTTCGTTCTCCGGTGACGAGAAGTTGAGCGACAGGTGGTGGCCCTCGAAGCGCCACGCCCAGGGCCCGCCCGCGTCGGGATCGCCGAAGATCGCGACGTAGTAGTCCTCGGGATCGCGCCTCTGGGGCCGGCCCTCGAGGATGCCGAGGATCCGCTCCAGCTCGATGATCGCGTTCGCCTTGTGGTATCCCTGGCTGCTCATCGTGGTCTGCAGGAGCGCATGGGCCGCGGCGCGCTGCTCCATCGTCATGTCCTTGAGCGGGAGGCCGTTGCGGGACACGGGCGTGAAGGCCCAGTTGAACTGCTCCTCGTCGCCAAGGGCGTAGGTCGCCCTCCCGCGCGCCTCGCCGTCCAGGAGCGATAGGAAGGTGGCCGCGCGCGCGGCGACGTCGCCGGGGCCCGTGGCCGACGAACCGTCCGGCACGTCCGCCCCCCCCGCCGAACCCCCCATCAGCGCCCACGTCCCCAACACAGCCAGCACTCCCGCCACAAACCCCGCTCCAAAACGCTTGATCTTCCTCGACCGGTCCATCGTTCTCCTACCCTTCCTCTCTCTGAATCATCGCCGCCACGTCCTGCACCTCATCGAGCACCCTGAGCAGGTTCCCGCTCCAGAGCATGGCGATCTCTTCCTCCGTGTATCCGCGCCGCACCAGTTCCAGCGTCACGTTGAACGTTTCCGACGCGTCATTCCATCCCTCCACGCCGCCTCCCCCGTCGAAGTCGGAGCTGATTCCGACATGCTCGAGGCCGATCAGATTGACCATGTAGTCGATGTGATCCACGAAGTCCGCGACGTTGACGCGCCCGGGCACGCCCGCCGCTTCCGCCCGCTCGAGGGCCACACGCTGCACCTCGCCCATCTTCTCCCGGTAGGCGTCGCGCTCGTCCATTCCGAGCCGGAACATCTGCCCTCGCCCGAGGATCTCGAAGTCCATCTCGGCCGCGACCTCCGCCTCGAACCCGGCCAGCACATCGCGGCGCGCCGTGGCCTTGTCGGTGCTGACGAAGCTGCCGAGCGCCACCGCCTGCACGACGCCCCCATTCCCGGCGATCGCACGCAGCGTCTCGTCGTCCAGGTTGCGGCTCACGTCGCTGAGCGCGCGCGCCGAGGAGTGCGACGCCATGATCGGCGCGCGGGTGAGCTCGAGCGTCTGCATGATTGACTCCTTCGACGGGTGCGAGATGTCGATCATGATCCCCAGCCGGTTCATTTCGGCGACCGCCTCGCGTCCCATCTCGCTGAGGCCGTTGTGCAGCCATTCGCCGGTCTGCTCGCCGGAGTGGGCATCGGAGAGCTGGCTCGGGCCGGTGTGCGCGAGCGACATGTAGCGCGCGCCGCGGTTGTAGAACTCCTCGACGCGCCCGATGTCGGTCCCCAGCGGATAGGCGTTCTCCACGCCGATCATCGCGACCATCTTCCCCTCGCCCATGATCCGGCGCACGTCGTCGGAGGTCAGCGCCAGCTCGATCTGCCCGGGCGCGTACTCGTTCACCAGCCGGTGGATCGCGTCGAACTTGTCGACCGCGTTCTCGTAGGCCGACGCGTACCCCTCCTCGTTGAGCAGACCCTGGGAGGTGTAGACGACGAACCAGGCCACATCGAGCCCACCCGCCGCCATCTTCGGCAGCGTGACCTGGCTGGGCAGATCCATCGTGTAGTTGCGCTCGGCGGTGAAGTTGGCGGTGCTGATGTCGTCGTGCGTGTCCAGCGTGATGACCCGTTCGTGGATCTCCTGGGCGCGCGCGATCAGCTCTTCCTCGGTCTCCTCGGCCGGCGCAGCGTCCTCGCCGGGGGCACAGGCGGCGGCCGCGAGGGCGAGGGCCAGTGTGGGGAGGATGCGACTGCGAATGATCATGTCGGGCTGCTCCGATGCTCCGGTGTGACTCCGGGACTGGCCGTGCGCTGCACTGGGCCTGACCACTTCGATTCAAGATAGGCGCCTGCCGGCTCCGTCGCACGGGGGAAGAGTGTTATCACGCGATGCCGGGGTGTTATCATCCGTAGCCTTCCGCATCACAGCAGAGCCGCGAAGACGTTTCAGCTGAAACGCCCCTCGAACTAACGGGCACCATGGGAATCATCGACTCCACCCGCCAGCGCCGCTTTTCGCCCGAGAAGATGCAGAAGCTCAACCTCTTCGAGACCGATCAGATGTTCTGCGACGTCTATTGCCTGCGGCCGGGCCAGGCCCAGCACGTCCATACCCACGCGGGCGCGACCAAGTGCTACTATGTGATCGAGGGCGAGGGCCGCTTCACGGTGGGGGACTGGAGCGGGAGCCTGGGTCCCGGCGCGGTGGCCTGGTCGGAGCCGGACGAACCGCACGGCGTGGCCAACGAGTCGAAGGGCGACCTGGTCCTGCTGGTGGCGATGGCGCCGAACCCGAACCGGTAGGCAAGCGCCCGCGCAAGCTAGAGCTGGACGAGCCACCGCAGGCTGGCAACAAGCGCGGCCAACGCGGCCAGCGCGGCAAAGGTGGGATTGATCGCGGCGGTGCGCACCGGCGGTCCGTAGATTCGCGGCATCAGAGGGTAGAACATCGCGGCCGCCACACAGAGGGCTGACAGGCCGAGACCGAGGTCGACCAGGAGACCCGGGGCATCCGGTCCGGTGGCGCCCGGCTCGACGCCCCCGACGAAGGCAATGAGCAGGACCGGGACATAGGTGAGGATCCAGCCGAACCCGATGTTGCCGAGCACGAGCGGGAAGCGTGGTCCGCCGTCCGGCTGGCGGCCGATTCGTGAGACCCCGAACAGGGTGAGCTGGGCGGCGAACGAGGCCGTGAAGGGGATGAGGAGCCACCCAATCCCGGTGACGGAGTGGAGGAACAGCCAGAACAGGCCGGTGCCCACCACCGAGAGCATCGAGTACACCGTGTGCGAACGACGCTCGGAGGAGCGTGGGCGGAACACGGTCTGGGAGAGGAAGAAGACCGCCGGCCCGAGGAGCCACAGCCAACCGCCCAGCAGGACAGTGGTGTAGCCGAAGAGTCCGCATCCGATCAGCGCGCTGTCGTCGAGCTTGCTGCGGCCGCGCCAGGCCAGCGCGAACGCCGTCAGAACCACGGCAATCCCCAGCAGAACGAGGAGACTCCCGGCGTCTTCCCCCAGGTAGAGGCGCAGAAACGCGTGGGCGCCGAGGGGGATGAAAAGGTTGTCGAGTCCACGCCACGCCACGCACTCGAGCATCATCACGAGGAAGGCGAGGATCGTCGCGATGAGCACGGCCTCCGCGCGTCCCGTGTCGGTCAGGAGCAGGAGCGGAAGGTGGGCGCTGAAGAAGGCCACCAGGAAGAAGGCGAGCGAACCCTCGATACTCTTGATGCCGTCCGAAGTCTGGTACCGAAGTTGTCCATAGCGGAGGCCCACCAGCGCCGCGACGGCATCAGCCAGCGTAAGCATCAGGATCGGGACGACGTAGAGCAGCCAGTCGCCTTGACTGAGGACAAAGAGGAGAGTGACGGCGATGGGGAAGTAGATCTCGCCCAGGCTCTCCCGTCCGACTCCGTCCATGACCGTCCCCACCCCCCGGCGCAGCCATCGAATCGAGCGCATGGCCACCATCACGCCGCACGCGACGACGGCCAGCACGATCATCGGCCACGCCCGGTCGAAGACCCACGGCATGGGAAGTACGACCAGCCCCATCCCCACATGGACTCCCTTGCGCAGCACCTCGGGGTGGAACCGGCCCCACTTTTCGGCCGCCTTGAGACCGACCAGGAGGAGCCCCAGCGCGGCGAGGACGGCCGTCATGGCGAGGAGGTTGGCAAAGAACGTCATGTCGACGCGGCCTCTTGACCGGGCGCCGGTCGGCTGGCTGTATGGCTTCCCATATCAACTGTATGGCTTGCCATACCGGCCTTCATCCTCTCAACCACGAACCGGCTGTAGAAGAACGCCTTGTCCTGAAGGTGAAGCCGCTCCGCGAGCTCTTCGTCCGGAACGAGGGCATGCGCCAACTCGTGCGGCCGGCTGCGTGGCACCAGCATGTTCCAGTAGGCCAACCGGGCCCCGTTGCGGGAGTGTGCGACCAGGGTGGAGAGCAGCTGGTGGAAGCTTTCGTCGGACATGTATTCGAAGATGTCGCTCAGGTTGAAGCAATCGAAACGCAGCCCGGGCTCGGAGGCGAGAAGCTGTTCGATCGACAGGGGGTGCCATTCGAGCCGGTCCAGGTTCTGCCGAATGGCGTCGAAGTTCTCGCTGCGCAGGGCGTGGGGGAGGGCGGTGGTGTGGCGTCCGGTCAGGATCCACTGGAGGTAGGGATTGGCCGCGGGATCGAGCTCTGTGAGGGCGTGCCTGGCCCGCGCCAGGATCCGCTCGGCGACCGAACCCTCCACGTAACGGAAGAATGCCGGATCGCGCCCCATCCTGCCCATCACGAAACGGGAGAAGAAGATTCGAAACAGGAGACGCCAGCGCCGGTTGTCCCAGCTGCGGGCGTAGAAACGGCGGCGCTCTTCCAGTGTGCCGCCGGCCAGGAGACGGTCGACGCGGCTGCGAGGGTGGATCCACGGCACCACCCTGGTGCGAAACACCTCGAAGTAGCGCTCGAATTTGCCGGCGGCGCCGATCCCGGCCCGAACGAGTTCCGGATGGGCGTCCCAGAAGGCTCGTGCCTCGCTGTCGAGCGCGCCCCGGCAACGCCGGTAGAGCGCCTCCCGGTCGCCGCATTCGCGTGAACCGACGAGTTGCAGGAGTTCGTCGTGCTCGAGCGCTCGGTAGGCGGCGACGCGCAGCGCGAGGCAGGCGAGTTGCGCCGGGTTCATGTCGACGGCGATCACGCGCGCCGGGCCGCGCGAGAGGAGCGAGAGCGAGTTGTCCCCCGCCGAAGCGATCGACAGGCAGACGTCTCCTTCGCCGACATCGAGGGCCTCCAGCAGGATGTCGGCGTCCTCCCAGCACTGCGCATAGCGGACGAACGAGAAGTCGGCGCGCCCGGCGGCTTCGGTGCTCACGGCTCGACGTCCAGCCTTACCGTCCCGCGCGCCCCGTCCATCTCGATCCAGCGGCCACTCTCGATTCGGCTGGTGACCCCTGCGATCGAGACGATGGCCGGAATCCCCATTTCGCGAGCCACGATCGCCGAGTGGGAGAGCAGGCTGCCGCGCTCGACCAGAATCCCGGCCGCGGCCGGGAAGAGCATGATCCAGCCCGGATCGGTGCGCTCCGCCACCAGGATCTCACCTTGCTTCAGTTCGGCCCCCCGCGGATCGCGGATAACGCGCGCCCGGCCCCGCACCACTCCCGGACAGCAGCCGATGCCACGCAGCCCGTCGTCTCCCTCGGCTTCCCCCTCCCCGGTGGGGATCGCCGCGCTTCCCGCGTAGCTGTTCGCGATGTAGGGAGCGCCGAAGGTCTCGAAGCGGTCGGCCGGAGCCTCGAGTTCGGCGTAGCGCTCGAAGGCACGGCGCCGCACACCGGCGAGACCACGCAGGTCGTCGCACGCCGCGGCCCCCTCGACGTACGCGACGATCTCGTCGAGCTCCAGATGAAACACGTCGCGCGCATCGTCGAGGACTCCCTCGGCAAACAGTCTGCGCCCGGCCTCGAGGAAGATCCTGCGCACGCGGCCGAACAGTCGGGTACGCTCGAACCTCAGGTTCTCCCGGTCACGGACCCGGCGGCGGGCGTTGCGCAACACCCACGCGAAGACGGCGCGGCGCAGCGGGCGGCGCGCGAGGGCCCGGCGCACCCTCTCCTCCGCTTTCCGCCGCACGTCCGCCTGTACGCCGGTGTCGAACGGCTGGCCGCGCGCGAGCCGGGCAGCGGCGTGCCCGACCGAGCGCAGCAGCGGTTCCGGATCATCGAACAGCGTGGTGGACTCGAGCTTGAGTTCGTCGAGGCAGCGGTCGCCGAAGGTCGCAACATAGTCGTCGTAGCGCCGCGCCAGCGCATCGTTGCGCTGTAGCGCGCGCAAGGCCGCCGGCACCTCCGCACCGCAAAGGATCTCGGTCAGCCCGGGATCTCCCGCCGCGATCCCGGCCATCTCGACGATGCGCTTCGCGGGTTCGGCGCTGATCATGCCCCCCTGGTCGCACACCAGATCGTTCTGCAGGGAGCCGTGCTCGTCCTCGTCCGCGGGGCACCACCCGGCCGTGAGCCGACCCAGCACGCCGAAGAATATCATGGCGAAGAAGTCGTTGATCAGAGGCGCATCCCAGCGCGTCAGCAGGCTCGCTTCCAGCGCGCGATAGTCGGTCACCAGCTGGTCGAGCCGCCGCGCAGCCAGCGGTGGATCGGGCGGGGCGAGCGCGCGGTTGAGGCGGTCGTGGAACCGGTCGATCATGCGCGGCAGGCGCACCTGGTTGGCGACCATGCCCGCCATTGTGCGGCCCAGCCGAAGCAGATCGACGAGGCGCGCCGACGCGGAGGCGCTGGTTGCCGCGGCGGTGATCTCGTCCGGAAGACTCTCCCGCACGCCCATCATCTGTTCCATGAACCGGCGGTTGAAGGTGTAGCCCGGGAGCAGCGCGATGACGCGGTACCAGTTGAGGAGATTGTAGTATACGCGTCCCTGGATCAGCCCCAGCATGCGGCGGAAGGTGAGCTCGTTGGCGGCGATCCTGCTCTTGCTCACGCCCAGCATGCGGCAGAACTCGCGGTAGACGCCTTCGTAGGCGTGCAGCGCGAAGCTGAAGGTCAGCGGGGTGGTGATTCCGCTGTAGCTCTCGACGATGTTGGAGTTGTCCCAGATGGCGCGCACGCCGTCGGGATCGGGAGTCGCGGCTAGCGAGGTGATGGGTCGCGATTGCAGGAGGAAGATTTCGCCGCCGCGCATCGCCCATTCGATGTCCTGCGGCCGCCCGAAGTGCCGCTCGGCCCGGCGCGCGAGTTCCGCGACGCGCGCCACCTGCTCGTCGGTCAGCGCCGGTTCGGAGGCGGCGGGCCCGGCGACCTCATGCTCCGCGAAACCTTCCGCGCTGTCCGGCGCCGGCCGGTGCGCCAGGTTCTTCGCCACGATGTCGCGCTCGAGAATCGTTCCGTCGAAGTGGACGCGCCAGGTATCGGCGTCGGCGTCCCCGCCGACCAGCGCCGTGCCCAGACCGTGGAGCGCCGAGACCACCGCCACCGAGCGGCGCCCGGTCACCGGGTCGGCGCTGAAGGCGACTCCGGAGACTTCGCTGTCGACCATCTCCTGCACCAGAACGGCGGGCGCCTGCGGAAGCCCCTCGAGGTTGTTCTCCCGCCGGTAGGCCAGAACGCGTTCGCTGAAGCCGGATCGCCACACGCCGACGATCCGGGACGGCAGGCGCTCGCGCGTGACGGACAGGTAGCTGTCGAACTGACCGGCGAAGGAGTGTTCGACGCCGTCCTCCTGCACGCCGGACGAGCGCACTGCGACGAAGCGACTGCCCTGATCCAGCGCCGCGAAACGCGCCTCGACCTCTTCCATAACCTCGGCCGGCGGCGAGACCCGCGCGAAGAACTCCTCGAGCTCGTCCTGTTCTTCCGCCTGGAGGAGCGCGCGGCTCTGGCCCGGCGACAGGCCCGCTTCGAACGCGGCCGGCGAGATCACGAACCACGCCGGGATCTTCATCCCCGTCCCGGAAAGCGAGGAGAGCGCCGCCGCCTTGCCTCCCATGCGGCTGAGATCGACGCCGTCCGAATGCGAGAGAACGAAGGTCATCCGAGTTCCCGCCACAGGAGCGGCGCCGGCCCCAGGCTCAGGTAGAGCACCAGCGTCCAGACCCCGGACCAGTTCTCGATCCACGCCCCCGCGCCCGGTGTCTGGCGTCGCAGGAAGAGAATCCCGATCAGCACCGCGGCTCCGAAGGCCATGCCGAGCGCGATGCCGAGCGGCAGGACGAATCCGATGCGCCGCGCGGCCAGGAAGGCACACACGAAGGTGAGCCCCAACACCAGCCACCACATGCCCACCGCACGCGGCCGGCCCCAGACCACGGAATAGTTGGCCACGCCCTCCTCTTCATCCGCCGGACTGCGGATCTTGCGCCCGATCTCGATCACCATGCCGTTGAAGAGGCTGGCCAGCAGAAACCAGAAGAGCCCGGACGGAGGATGGCCCTGGAAGACCAGCCAGTCGGTGCTGGTGGCGTAGAGGTCGACGAGCGGCATGATGGCCATGTGGCTCACCATGTAGAGGAGGTGTTTGCCGCGCAGCCATTCCCCGACGAAGAACTCCTTGCTCATCAGCGCGAGGTAGGTCCAGGTGACGAGCAGCAGGATGAGAAGCCGTGCGTCCAGCCAGAGGGCCAGTCCCAGCTGCAGCACCCCGGCGAGCACGAACAGGCCCCCCAGCTCGCGCAGCGTCACGAGGCCGCGCGGAACGGGTCGGTAGGGCCGGTAGCGCGCATCCTCCTCGTCGTCCTTGAACTCGTCCGCGATGCGCAGCTGCAGGAAGAAGATCAGGCAGGAGCCGAAGGCGACCACCGCCGAAAGTGGACTGGGCCATCCCGTGGTCGACCGCAACAACCACGAGAAGGAGACCGCGCTGAAGCTGAAGGCGAGAATGAGCGGCCCGTGGCGCAGGAGGGGAAATCGCTCCCGCTGATAGACCCACCAGCGTGCGAGGCCGCGCTTTGTGGGGCCGCGCTCTCCAGGGCCACGCTCCCCAGGCCCGCGTTCTCCAGGCACGCCCGGGCTGGCGTTTTCGGTCGCTTCCGTCACGATTCCGTCGCTTTCGTCAGGATGCCCCTACGTCCGTTTCTCTGCCGTTCCCATCTCTGACGTCCCCCTTCTTCGCGCCTCCGGCGGGCCCCCGTGCCAGGCTCTGGTGTGCGTGCGTAAAGTGACCGGATGCCAACGCCGCGATGATCGACAGCTCGCCCGCCAGCACCAGGGCGGCGCATACCTCGGCAAAGGCAGCCGCCTTGCCCGGTCCGGAAAGATTCATCATCTGCAGGCAGGCGTTCTGGCTCGGCAGGCCCGTTCCACCTCCCACCGTGCCGACGATCACGTTGGGCAGGGTGACCGCGGCGTACAGACCGCCGTCTCCCGCGGGCTCGAAGCGGGTCACGCCGACGGCCGATTCCGCCACGCAAGCGGCGTCCTGGCCACAGGCGATGTACAGCGCTGCCATCCCGTTGGAATAGTGCCCCTGAATCCCGATGTTGCCGCTCATCACGCCGCCGATCGACGAGACCCGGTAGAAGTCCAGCATGCGCCTGGCGCTCGACTTCAGGTGTTTCTTGAGGATGTCGGGGGCGAGGGTCACCTCCGCCGTCACCTTCCTTCCGCGCACGTTCTGAAAGGACAGGTGCGACGCCTTCTTGTCCCCCGACATGTTCGCCTCGACGAACCAGTAGGCGGGCTGCACCGGTGTGTGTTCAAGGATAAAGCGACAGATGGCGTCCGTTGCAATCGTGACCATGTTCTGGCCGGCGGCATCCCCGGTGCTGTATTCGAAGATCAGGTAGACGTGGTTGCCCTCGAGGTTGAAGCGCGTGCGAATGAGCTCGCCGTGGCGGGTCGTCGAGGCGGCGATGGTGCGGAAGGTCTCCTCGTGGCCGCCGGCCCACAGCAGGAATTTGCCGACCTCGACCAGGTTGTCGAACGCGAAGAGCGGAGCCCGCGTCACGCCCTCCCAGAACATCGCCGCCGTACAGCCGCCTGCCAGGGTGATGGCCTGCGCTCCGCGCGTGTAGGACGCCACCAGCGCGGCTTCGGTCGTCGCCAGCGGCGCGTAGTAGTCCCCCTGGGCGTACAGCCCCCGCACCCGCAGCGGCCCGGCCAACCCGATCGGGAGCTTCACGGTGCCGATGAAGTTCTCGATGTTCTTGCTGTAGACGACCATCTGCTCGCGCGTCATGGCGTCGAGCAGGCATTCCCGGGATTGTGCCTCGCTATCGAGCAAATCCCAGCGCTGGTCCACCGCCTCGGGGGAAATCTGCGAGGTTGCATCGCCGCGGGGGACGTGCGGCGCGATGTCCTCCCGGGAGGGCGTCAGCGCCTGCTCGATTTCCTCTTCAGACCGGTCGGCGAGCAGCCGCCCGAAGTAGTTGCGCACGCTGCGGAGATCAATGGCCATGTGGCTCCAGTTCCTTCATCAGTGCGGGGTAGTCGACTTTAGCGTTGTGGCGGCGGTCGACGGGGATTTGGGGCATTGGCACGATTCTGTCGATTTGCGCCCAAGATAGCGTCTCGTCCACGCGCCGCACCGCATTCGCGGGCGCCCGTGGCCCCAGTTGCACCGCCAGCAGGCGCTCGCCGTCGCGGCTGGCGAGCGCGCTTCGCTCGATCCAGGGCAGCTGGCTTGCCGCGCATTCGGCGGCGAAGGGATAGATCGTGCCGCGTTCGTCGCGAATGACGGCGCCGGCGCGTCCGAGGAGCCACAGCCGCCCCTGGTCGTCAAGGCAGCCGGCGTCGCCAGTGCGGTGCCAGACCTCGCCCTCGACCCGGAACTTGGTCTCCTCGTCGCCGACACCGTTCAGGTAGCCGGAGAGTACATGAGGGCCGGAAACCACGATCTCGCCTCCGTGCTCCGGTGGCAGCGCGAGCGCGTCGAACTCCGGTGCATTCATCGCCGGAAGAGGCTCACCCCACTGGTTGCGCAGGATGCGCAGATCGATCTGCCGCACCGGCCTTCCCACCAGCAGTCC